>REDU01000030.1 GCA_007693335.1 Ilumatobacter sp.
CCGTGGACCTGGTTCACCACGGGCGTCGCCACCGCCCCCTGAGCACCGAGATGGGGATGGCGGCTGCTGATCAGCCCGATCCGAGCCCTCGCCACACGATCTCGACCGCCGACCGGAGACGGGCCGCGACCTCCCGAGGATCGTCGTCCGCCCTGACGATCACCTGGTAGTAGCCGACACCGGCGACGAGATCGACCGCCGCCTCGATGTCGGCGTCGGCGCGGATCTCGCCGGACTGCCTCGCCCGATCGAGCAACTCGATCACGGCCGCGCGTCGTCGGGCGACATGAGCCGCCCAGTACTTCTCGCGAAGGACCGGATCTTCCAGCGACAGCACGAGCCGCCGTCGGAACAGCTGCTCGAACTCACCTGATGGGAACTCCCCGGCATGCGGAGCGAACACGGTCATGAGCCCGTCCAACGTGGAGAGCGACGGGTCGATCGACACGTCGAGACGGATCGAGTCCAGAGCGTCGGCCAACACTGCCTCGCGGGACGACCAACGCCGATAGATCGCGGCGCGGCTGACACCGCTCAGCGCAACCAGCGCGCCCATCGTGATCTCCTCCGACGACGTGCTCGACCCGAGCAGCTTCAGCGCCGCTTCGACCACACGGTCGCGGATGCTCTCGTCACGGGGGCGGCCGACACGCCGTGAAGCCGGCTCACCACCCATGACGATGCGCCATCACTCGACGAGCTTCGCCGCGAGCGACTCGACGAGCTCGTCGGTGAGGCCGTGGCGACGCAACAACGCATCGGCGCCACCGCACACGCGATCGAGCTCGTCCAACATGACGTCCATCGCCTCGGGCGGCGCACTGAGCAACGGGCTGTCACGATCCACGAACTGTTCGATGGCGGAGATCTCCGAGCCGAAGCCCCTCGCCATGCGTGTGAGCACCGCCGGCATCGCCTCGCCCGTCCGCGAGTAATCCGAGACGATGACCTCCCGCTCGGCACCGAGGCACCCGAGGATCGCGGCGGCGAAGACACCGGTGCGGTCCTTGCCCGCCGTGCAGTGGAAGAGCGTCACGCCGCTGGTCGCCGCAATGATCGCGAGACCTTCGACCACGACCGGCGCTGCCTCCTGCATCATGGCGACGTACCGGAGCCCCAGCGCGCGGGCGGTGGTCACCTCCGACCAGTGCGCCATCATCGATTCGGCGTCCGCAGGCATGTCGAAGAACGGCAGGTCATGACGCTCGAGACCCTCCGCGACCACGCCGGAGTTCTCGACACGGTCCCGCTCGGTCGGTGAGCGGAAGTCGAGCACGGTCGTCAGACCGCACTCGCGCAGTCGGCGAACCTCTGGCGGCGGGGCGAGCGAGATGTCGTCGGACCTCCAGAGCAGGTCACGGCGAACGGTTCCGCCCCGCACCCGGAGACCGCCGAGATCCCTGAGGTTGGCGAGCGGACTGAGCCTGGCGTCCTCGTCGAGAATGTCCATGGCTCAGGTGATCTTCCTGCGGATGACCGCACTGGTCCGGTCGATCACCGTGACCAGGACGATGATGCTGATGACGATGGCGAAGAGGTGACCGTAGTCGTACAGACGCATGGCCATCGTGAGTTCCATCCCGATCCCGCCGGCACCGACGAGCCCGAGGATGGTCGCGCCTCGGACGTTGCCCTCGAACAGCAGCAGGGTGTAGCTCGTGAGCAGCGGCGCCGACTGGGGAAGGATGCCGTAGGCGATGACCTGCCGCCTCGACGCACCGGTCGACTCGAGCGCTCGGAGCGGGCCGGCGTCGACCGACTCCATCGCCTCGGCGTAGACCTTCGAGATCGACCCGATCGACCCGAGGATCAGCGCGAGGATCCCGGCGAACGGACCGAGGCCCACCGCCGACACGAACATCAGGGCATAGATCAACTCGGGGATCGATCGCAGGGCGTTCAGGATGAGCCGGCACGTGGTGTACAGCCACCGGGGGGAGATGTTGCTGGCGGCCCCGAAGCTGATGAACAGTGACAGGACCGATCCGATGAGCGTTCCGATGATCGCCATCTGCAACGTCTCGATCAAGAGCCGGACGATGACATCGAACTTGTCGAAGTTCGGCGGCCACATCCGCGACAGGAAGTTGCCGATGCGCGGCAGACCGGAGATGAAGCGTTCCGGACTGAACCCGGAGCCCGCCATGCTCCACGCGACGGCCAGCAGCCCGAACCCGATGATGCCGATGCCCTGTGCCCCCGGTACCCGCACGGGCCGGGTCAACCGGGCGCGATCGGCTTCGCTGAGGTGCCCGGCCGTCGACTCCTGCGAGCGGGGCCGCTCAGGCGCCTGCATCGCTGTCATCGAACTCACCTCCCTCGCCGTAGATCGCCACGACGACGTCGTCGTCCACATCAGCGGCCGGGCCCTCGTAGAGCACGAGTCCCGAATGCAGACCGATCACCCGGTCGGCATGGCGTCGGGCCAGGTCGACCACGTGCAGGCTCACGATCACCGGGATGTCACGCTCCCTGGCGATCCGTCGCAGCAACGCCAGCACCGAGCCGGCGAGGCGGGGGTCGAGGGAGGCGACCGGCTCGTCGGCGAGGATGAGCTCGGGGTCCTGCATCAGCGCCCTCGCGATGGCGACCCGCTGCTGCTGACCGCCACTCAGGGTCCTGGTCTGCTGGCGGGCCTTGTCCTCGAGGCCCACCCAGTCGAGCAGCTCGAGCGCGCGGGCCCGCTGCCGGCGAGGGAACAGACCGACCAGGTTCGACGGACCGGCCCCGTACAGGCCACCGGTCAGCACGTTCGACAGGGCGCTGAGATTGGGCACCAGGTTGAAGTGCTGGAAGATGTTGCCGACCCGGGCACGGAGTTCGCGGAGGTCCTTGCCCCGCTGGGCGAGCACATCGGTGTCTCCGATGCGGAGCTCGTCGGCCGTGGCCGGCGCCATCTGGGTCAGCGCCTTCATGAGCGTCGACTTGCCCGAGCCCGAGTGGCCCAACAACGCCACCACCTCACCGGGCGAGACGTGGAAATCGACGCCGTCGAGCGCCCTGACCGCTCCGTAGTTGACCCGGAGGTTGCGAGCGGACACGACGGGTGCGAGGGCCCGCGTCGGTGACTCTGCGACCGGCACGGTCACGCTGCTCATCGGAGATCCTCGATGTTGAGACCGACATCGATGGCCACCTGCAGCAGGGGTGCGTACACGTCGGGATCGGGGTTGACGATGTAGTCGGTGGCACCACCGACCAGATCGATGAGCGCCCCGTCAGCCATGATCGCATCCGGGACCGACTCGGCGAGGGCCCGGCGGGTCGCGTCGTCCATGTCGGTGCGCACCACGATCGACATCCCGACGGGGATCGGCGCGGTCTCACCGATGATCCGCACCTCGTCCTCCGTGAAGAACTCGGCGTCGAGGAAGATCGTGTAGAGCTGGCGGGCGGTGCACGCGACGTCGACGCTCTCGTTCAGCATGGCGAGGATCGCCGTGTCGTGGCCGCCGGCGAAGCGGCTCTCGTAGTCCACCCCGTACTCGAGCCCGTACTGAGCGAACAGCGAGCGGGGCATGAAGTGACCGGTGGTCGAGCCCGGGTCCACGAAGGCCACCTCGGCACCCCGGACGTCGTCGATCGTCTGGATCGGGCTGTCGGCGCGGACCATGCAGAACGCAGCCGGCAACTGTTCGGCCTCCCAGACGACCAGTGGCGACACCGCCCCGGTCTGGATCGCGAGCGCGGTCACGAACTGGCTCATGAAGGCCAGATCGGTGAAGCCACCGCGGATCGCCTCCACCACCGCCATGTAGTCGGCCGGGTTCTCGGTCACGACCTCGCGGTCGATCGCTTCGGCGATGAGATCGGCGACGTCGTCCACCAGGAGGATCAGCTGCGGATCATCGACGCCCGGAGGCATCGAGAAACGCAGCGGTGTGGTCGGCATCTCGGCCACGGGCTCGGTCGTCGGTGATCCGGCCGGTGCCTCGTCGGGATCCTCAGGAGCGGACTCGATGCTCTCATCGGCTGGTGCCTCGGCATCGGGAGCCGGATCACCATCACCGGCCGGGTCGTCGGGCGACGCCGGGACCGGGTCGGCGGCTTCGGCAACGACCGACGAGCCGGCATCGTCACCGGAGGAGCACGCCACCAGTGCCAGCAGCGCAATGGAGGTCGCCAGGACCTTGGGGGTTGAGCGTCGCATCCGTTTCCCTTTCGAAGGTGGGCGTTTCTCTGCCGATCACGGAACCACGCCGACCTGAACGAGAATTGCGAGAACGATGAATACGTAATGCTCTACGGGTTTCCATCCGGGAAACTCCTGGCCTCGGTCAGAGAATCGGTCGGACGTACGATCGATTCTCTGACCAGGCCGTGACGGGGCGCCGAACGTAGAGTCGGCTCGTGAGCCAGAGCACCGCCCCCCACGACGCCCCCCTCACCGACACCGCGGTCGAGCACGTGGACGTGCTGATCGTGGGTGCCGGCATCTCCGGCGTGGGCGCCGCCTACCACCTCACCACCCAGCGGCCCGGCACCAGCTTCGTGGTGCTCGAAGCGCTCGACGACTTCGGCGGCACCTGGCACACCCACAAGTACCCCGGCATCCGCTCCGACTCCGACCTCTACACGTTCGGCTACCGCTTCAAGCCGTGGACCGGCCCGCCCATCGCCACCGCCGAGCAGATCCTCACCTACATGGGCGAGGTGATCGACGAGAACGATCTCGGCCAGCACATCCGCTACCGCCACAAGATCACGAAGGCGAGCTGGTCGAGCGCAGAGAACCTCTGGACGCTCGACGTCACCCGAACGCTCGACGACGGCAGCACCGAACAGCTCCGCTTCACCACCAACTTCCTCTGGATGTGCCAGGGCTACTACCGCCACGCACAGGGGTACACGCCCGAGTGGCCCGGCACCGAGAACTTCACCGGCCGCATCGTGCACCCGCAGCAGTGGCCCGACGACCTCGACTACGCCGGCAAGCGCGTGATCGTGATCGGTTCGGGCGCCACCGCCGCCACGCTCATCCCCGCGATCGCCGACGCCTGCGAGCACGTCACCATGCTGCAGCGGTCGCCCACCTACTTCTGGACCGCCCGCAACGCCAACGAGCTGGCCGACACGCTGCGCGAGCTGGAGGTGGACGAGACCTGGATCCACGAGATCGTGCGCCGCAAGGTGCTGCACGACCAGAAGGCCATCACCGAGCTGTCGTTCACCCAGCCCGAGTTCCTCCGTGAGGAGCTGCTGAAGGGCGTGCGCGAACACCTCGGCGACGACTTCGACATCGACACCCACTTCAGTCCGAGCTACCGGCCCTGGCAGCAGCGGATCGCGTTCATCCCCGACGGCGATCTGTTCGCCGGCATCAAGTCGGGCAAGGCCTCGGTCGTGACCGACGAGATCGACACCTTCACCGAAAAGGGCATCCGTACGAAGTCGGGCCAGGAGCTCACCGCCGACATCATCATCACCGCCACCGGGTTCGACCTCAGCGTGCTGGGCGACATCGCCTTCTGCGTGGACGACGAACCGCTGCAGTTCCACGACACCGTGACGTACCGCGGGATGATGTTCACCGGCGTGCCGAACCTGGTGTGGGTGTTCGGCTACTTCCGGGCGTCGTGGACGCTGCGCGCCGACCTCGTCAGCGACTTCGTGTGCCGGCTGCTCGGCCACATGGAGGACAAGGGCGCGGCACGTGTCACCCCGCAGCTCCGGCCCGAGGACGCAGACATGCCGCTGCTTCCGTGGGTGGATCCCGAGAACTTCAACCCGAACTACATGATGCGCAGCATGCACCTGCTGCCCAAGCGCGGCGACAAGCCCGAGTGGCAGCACTCGCAGGACTACTGGGCCGAGAAGGACATCATCCCCGCCGCCGATCTCGACGACGGCTGCCTCCGCTACGACTGACGGCGACGTCTCGCCCTCGGATCCGCCGTCCGGCGTCAGCAGCTCACGGCGAACTCGCCGATGCCCTCGCCGGCACGGTCGAGGTCGCTCATCGACAGACGCATCTCGGCCACGGCGGTTGCCGAGATCTCACCGCCGTCGTCCACCACGAGGATCACCGGGAGCGTGTCGCCGTCGCCGCGCACGGGCTCCCCGGGCATTGCACGCGCCGTGTCGTGCCATGCGTTGGAGGACATGCCGCCGCCGGATTCCTGCTCGACGGCCAGCTGCATCAGGTCCCACTCGTGGTCCTGGCCCGTGGGGATCGAGTCGACGTCGAACACCAATCGGTTGAGGCTGAAGTAGAGATCGCTGCCGTCTGGGAGCTCCCCGAAGCCGTCGGCGGTGAACGACGAGCGTTCGCCGATCTGCGACACCCCGCACGCACCCAGGCGCTCGAAGACGTACGTCTCACCGGCCAGGGTCACCCGCGCCGTTCCCGGTTCCGGCAACTCGATCGGGTGCAGCTCATCGGCGAGCAGCGTCGCAGGCTCGGCCGGCTCGCCCGAGACCTCTCCCGCACCCTCGGCCTCCGACTCCCGCTCCGGCTCCGGCTCCGACTCCGACTCCGGCTCGGGCTCGGGCTCGGGCTCGGGCTCGGCGACCGCCTCAGCGTCTGCCCCGGGACCGTCCGTTCCGGCGTCATCGCCGCCGCAGGCGGCCAGACCGAGCACGAGCGCGGCGGTCACGAGTGCTCCGGCGGCCGGGCGAGCGGCACGAGACGAACGACGAGTCATGATCGGGATCCTCCACGGTGGTTCGGTGTTGACGCGACGGTACGGACGCGTCTGTCAGTGATCTGTCAGTCGCGTCGGCGGCTGATTGGTAATCATATGGCAAATTGGGAGTACTTTGGTACTCTCGACCCATGCACGCCACGATGGACGGAGTTGGCCGGATCGTGATCCCCAAGGCGGTACGGGACTCGTTGGGAGTCGGCGCCGACACCGTGTTCGAGGTCGAGATCGATGGCAGCGCCATCCGGCTCGCCCCCCTGCGGTCGAGCGAACGTGCCCTCGGCGAATCGGACGGGTGGCCGGTCCTCCGAGCCGTGCCTGGATCACGCCTGAGCGACGCCGACGTCCACGCCCTCCGCGATGCCGACCAACGCTGAGGCGTCCTGGGCGGCCGACACCAGCTTTGCCGTCGCCGCACTCGACGAGTCCCACGACGCGCACGTGACCTGCCGTGACCTGGCCCGGTCCCGCCGGCCCGTGCTCGCCGGACACGCGGCATTCGAGACGTTCTCGGTACTCACCCGTCTCCCAGGAGCACTCCGACCGAGCCCCGCCACCGTCAGCACGCTCCTGGCCCGCGCCTTTCCCTCACCGTGCTGGCTGTCAGCCTCCCACCACGACCAACTGATGGACCGGCTCGGCACCCTCGGCACGGAAGGTGGGCAGGTCTACGACGCGCTGGTCGCCGAGGCGGCGCGCGTTCACGGTCGCACGTTGCTCTCCCGCGACCTCCGAGCCCGCCGCACCTACGAGCTCGTCGGTGTGGACTACGAGTTCGTCGTCTGATCCGCGTCGACCGATCCGCAGGTCAGCGCAGCTCGTACATCTCGTAGACGAGCGTGCCGGGCTCGGTGAACACGCCCTTCGCGACGGCCTGGATGCGGTTCATCCAGAGGTACCGCTCGTCGCCCGTGTGGAACTTCGGCGTGGCGTACGCCGTCATCGACTCGAAGTGGAGACGCCCCGAGTAGGCGGCGTGCACGATCGCCCCGTCGTCGGTCTCCACGGTGACCTTGACGTCGAGCGTGCCGTACCCCTCGGGCGACACGGTGAGCCAGTCGGCCGCCGCGCTCCCCTTCATCGAGGCGGTGAAGCGCTCACCCTCGAACCGGGCGGCGGTCACCTCCCCGATCACGAACGACGGCGACACCGAGATCGTCTCGGCCAACGACACCGTGGCAGTGCAGAGCGGAACCAGTTCGAGCGACATGCGGGAACGGTAGCCCGCCCCACGTTTTCCACTGCGCGAATGTCAACGAGGGACCACTTGACTCGTCGTCAGTTTCCGCGCTGGGGTGGGGTCACTCGCAGGTGACGGCGAACTCGGCGGGGCCGGTGGGGGCGAAGTCGTTCAGGCTGGACGCCGCGGGCACCAACTCGGCCACACCGGTGGCCGCACCGGTGCCGTCGTCGGTCACCAGGATGACGGGTGTGGTGTCGCCGTCGCCCTCGATCGGTGCATCGACGGTTTCGCGTTCGACGACGTGACTCGTCGACGACCGGTCCCCCGTCTCTGCCACGACCACCAGGGCCAGTTGGTCGCGCTCGTGGGGGAGACCGGGTCCTGCCTGCTCGGGATCAGCGACGGATCGGCTCATGGCGAACTCGATGGTCGCGCCGTCGGCGCCCGGAGTCGATCCCGTTGCGGTGAAGGACTCGGTGCTGCCGATCGCGCTGAACTGACACAGCGAGAGCTCGTCGAACACGAAGGTCTCCCCGGCCACCGTCACCACGGCCGTGCCGGGTTCGGGGAGGTCGATGCGATGGAGCTCGTCGGCGAGCAGCGTGGCCGGTTCACCCGGCAACATGGGAACATCCGCCGCTGCGTCCTCGTCGTCGGCCGCCTCGGCCCCGGGCTCGTCAGGTCCGGCGTCGCCGACACCCGCGCCTCCGGCGTCACCCTCGGCGGGGTCGTCCTCGGTCGTGGGCGGGTCGACCTCGGCCAGGGGATCGACCGACGCATCGTCGTC
>REDU01000088.1 GCA_007693335.1 Ilumatobacter sp.
CCGGAACTGTCTGTGTGGATCGGGCGGTTTGGCCTGATCCACACAGACAGAACGGGATGATGGTGTGAGAGCCCCTGGGTAGCCTCGGTTGCATCGCAGGGCACCCGGTACTCGAGGCGTTCTCGCCGGCGGTACGGGAGTGGTTCGCGAGTTCGTTCCCCGAGCCCACCGCGCCGCAGGTGCAGGGGTGGCCGCTCATCGCGGCCGGCCGCAACACGCTGATCTGTGCTCCCACGGGCAGCGGCAAGACGCTCACGGCGTTCCTCGCCTCGATCGACCGGCTGGTCACGTCGCCCACGCCCCCCGAGCGCACGCACCGCACCCGGGTGCTCTACATCTCCCCGCTGCGGGCACTGGCGTTCGACATCGAGAAGAACCTGCGGTCGCCGCTCGTGGGCATCGGGTTGGCCGCCGAGCGGCTCGGCGAGCCGTTCGTGAAGCCAGAGGTCGCGATGCGCACCGGCGACACCTCGTCGAGCGACCGCCAGAAGCTGGTGCGGCGTCCACCCGATCTGCTCATCACCACGCCCGAGAGCCTCTACCTGATGCTGACGTCGGCGGCGCGTGAGACGTTGCTGGGCGTCGAGACCGTGATCATCGACGAGATCCACGCGATGGCGGCCACCAAGCGCGGGGCCCACCTCGCGCTCACGCTCGAGCGACTCGACGAGCTGGTCACCGGGACCGGCGACGATCCGAGACGTCCGAGCCCACAGCGGATCGGCTTGTCGGCCACGCAGCGACCGCTCGAGGAGGTCGCCCGGTTCCTCGGCGGATTCGAGGCGCCCGACGTACCCCGTCCCGTCGAGATCGTCGACGCCGGCATCCGCAAGCAGCTCGACGTCGAGGTGGTCATCCCGGTCGAGGACATGTCGCAGCTCGGCCAGGTGACCCGCGAACTCCGCAGTGGACCGGCCACGGCAGCGCTCACCGAGCGGCGCACCAGTATCTGGCCGAGCGTGTACCCGGAGATCCTGAGCCGGGTGCTGTCGCACCGCACCACGATCATCTTCTGCAACGCCCGCCGCGCCGCCGAGCGACTGGCGGCCAAGCTCAACGAGCTGGCCGAGGAGCAGGGGATCGGCGTCGATCCCGACACCGGGCTGATGCGCGACGATCTCGTCAAGGCCCACCACGGCTCGTTGGCCCGCGAGCAGCGGGTCGTGATCGAAGATCAGCTCAAGCGCGGCGAGTTGCGCGCCATCGTGGCCACCAGCTCGCTCGAGCTCGGCATCGACATGGGAGCGGTCGATCTCGTCATCCAGGTGGAGTCGCCCGGTGCCGTGAGCCGCGGGCTGCAACGCATCGGTCGGGCCGGTCACCAGGTGGGTGAGCCGAGCAAGGGGTCGATCTTCCCGAAGCACCGCGGCGACCTGGTCGAGGCGGCCATCGTCACCCGGCGGATGGTCGACGGGTTGATCGAGCACACCCGGTACCTGCGCAACCCCCTCGACGTGCTCGCCCAGCAGATCGTGGCGCACGTCGCGATCAGTGGCGAGGTGACCGTGGGCGAGGTGGCGGCGCTCGTCAGGCGGTGCGCCAACTTCGCCGAGCTGTCCGACGAGCTGCTCACCAACGTGCTCGACCTGCTGTCGGGCAGGTACCCGAGCGAGGAGTTCTCCGAGCTGCGGCCACGTCTCGTGTGGGACCGGGTGAACGACACCCTCCGGGCGCGCGACGGCTCGAAGCGGCTCGCGGTCACCAGTGGCGGCACCATCCCCGACCGGGGTCTGTTCGGTGTGTTCCTGCCCGACGGCACCCGGGTGGGCGAGCTCGACGAGGAGATGGTCTACGAGAGCCGCGCCGGTGAGACCTTCCTGCTCGGCGCGTCCACCTGGCGCATCGAGGACATCACGTTCGAGCGGGTGGTGGTCACGCCGGCACCCGGTCAGCCGGGCAAGATGCCGTTCTGGCACGGCGACCGCCCGGGTCGACCGCTGGAGCTGGGTCGGGCGCTCGGTGCGTTCGTGCGCGAGATCCGTGAGCTGTCGCTCGACGAGTCGCTCACACGTCTGCGTGACCACTACGCGCTCGACGCGTTCGCATCGGCCAACCTCGTGCAGTACCTCGACGAGCAGGCCGAGGCCACCGGGGCGGTGCCCGACGACCGCACCGTGGTGGTCGAGCGTTTCCGTGACGAGATCGGCGACTGGCGCGTGTGCATCCTCAGCCCGTTCGGCACACCGGTGCACGCCCCGTGGGCGATGGCGATCGAGCGCCGGCTCGAAGATCTGTTCGGCCTCCCGGTCGAGACGATGTGGGGCGACGACGGCATCGTGATCCGGCTGCCGGAGTCGGCCGACGAGGTGCCGCTCGAGGCGCTCGCGATCGATCCGGAGGACATCGACGAGCTCGTGGTGTCGGCCCTGCCGCAGACGTCGCTGTTCTCGGCCCGGTTCCGTGAGTGCGCCGGTCGTGCGCTCCTGCTCCCACGCCGCCGCCCGGATCGGCGCACCCCGCTCTGGCAGCAGCGTCAGCGTGCCGCCGATCTGCTGGCGGTGGCGTCGAAGTACCCGACGTTCCCGATCCTGCTCGAGACCTCGCGGGAGTGTCTCCAGGATGTCTTCGACGTGCCGGCGCTGCGCGAGGTGCTGGGACAGCTGCGGTCGAGATCGATCCGTATGGTGCAGGTCGACACCGCCACCGCCAGCCCGATGGCGTCCAGCCTGCTCTTCAACTGGATCGCTGCGTACATGTACGAGGGTGATGCCCCGTTGGCCGAGCGTCGGGCGGCGGCGCTCGCACTCGATCGTGACCTGCTGCGCGACCTGCTCGGCGCGGAGGAGCTGCGGGAACTGCTCGATCCCGAGGTGCTCACGGCCGTGGAACTCGAGCTCCAGTGCCTGGCCGACGTGCGCCAGGCTCGTGGTGCCGACGAACTGCACGACGTGTTCCGCAAGGTGGGCGACCTCTCGGTCGACGAGGTGGCCGCCCGGTGCGCCGGTGATGCTGACGATGCGGCCACCTGGCTGGCCACGCTGGTGGACGAGCGGCGGGTGATCGAGGTCAGTGTGGCCGGCGAGCAACGGTTCGTCGCGGCCGACGACGCCGCCCGGTACCGCGACGCGCTCGGCTGCGCGATCCCACTCGGATTGCCGATGGCGTTCACCGAGCCCGTCGAGCGTCCGCTCGAGGAGCTGGTGGGTCGCTACGCCCGCACGCACGGACCGTTCGTGACGTCGGAGGTGGTCGCCCGGCTCGGTGCCTCGACGCAACGTGTCACCGCGGTGCTCGACGTGCTCGCCGCCGCCGACCGCGTCGTGGTGGGTGAGTTCCGACCCGACGGGATGCACCGTGAATGGTGCGAGGTCGACGTACTGCGTCAGCTCCGCCGGCGGTCGCTCGCGGCCCTGCGCCGCGAGGTCGAGGCGGTCGAGCCTGCCGCGCTCGCCCGCTTCGCGCCGGCCTGGCACGGCATGCCCGCCGACCGCCGCGGCACCGAGGCGCTGGTCGATGCACTGGGCCTGCTGGCCGGTGCACCGCTCGTGGCCTCCACGCTCGAGCGCGATCTGCTGCCCGGCCGGGTGCTCGGCTACCGGGGGTCGATGCTCGATGAGCTGTGCACCGCCGGCGAGGTCGTGTGGGTGGGCGCCGGGGCGGTCGGCTCGACCGACGGACGCGTGCGGATCTGCTTCGCCGATCAGCTCGCGCTGCTCGCACCCGGATGGGAGGCGCGCGACGCTCCCGACGGGCCGGTGCACCTGGCGCTCCGTGAGCTGCTCGCGACCCGCGGCGCGAGCTTCTGGGGCCAGCTGCGCGAGGCGTCGCCGTCGTCCACCGACGCCGAGCTGCTGACGGCGCTGTGGGATCTGGTGTGGGCAGGTGAGGTCACCAACGACTCGCTCTCGCCGCTGCGAGCGGTCGTGGCGGGCGCCAAGGTGGGTCGCTCGACGCGGGTCAGCCGATCGACCGCCAGGACCCGGTCGCGCCCGGGCCGGGTGGCTCGTCTCGGCCCACCCGCCGGCGCCGGGCGGTGGAGTCTCGTGGCGCCCTTGCTACAGCCCGCACCGAACTCGACCGAGGCCGCGCACGCGCAGGCGCTGCAGCTGTTGGAACGTCATGGCGTGGTCACCCGCGAGTGCGTGGGGACCGAGGGCGTGGTGGGTGGGTTCTCCGCGGTCTACGGGGTGCTGAAGGTGCTGGAGGAGCGCGGTCGTGTACGCCGCGGCTACTTCGTCGAGGGGTTGGGCGCAGCGCAGTTCGCGCTGCCCGGCGCGGTCGACCGACTACGCGCCGTCCGGGATCGGCCCGACGCGGCGCTGCACCCCGAACAGGTGCCGGCGCCGGTGGTGCTCAACGCGACCGATCCGGCCCAGCCGTACGGCGCCGCGTTGCCGTGGCCGCCCAACGAGGGTCGTCCGCAGCGCACCGGCTCGGCCCGCGTGGTGCTGCGCTCTGGCGAACCGCTCGTGTGGTTCGATCGCCGAGGTCACCACCTCGTCCTGTTCCCCGACGCCTCGATCGATCCGTCGTGGGCCGACGCGCTCGTGGCGCTGGTGAAGGACGGCATCGAGTCGAAGGTCGAGGTGCGCAAGGTGGACGGTGGCCCGGTGCCCGATGGTGTCGCGCAGCTGCTCCGCGAGCGGGGATTCGTCGACGGCTACCGCGGGCTCGTGGTGCGCGCCTGAGCGCTCCTGAGCGCGCCCGAGCGGGCCGGGGTCAGTCGGCGAGGCGGCCGGCGAAGAGCGGTATCACCAACGCGTGCACCAGCTCGACCCACCGATCGGGATCGGGAGCCAGGTCGCCCGAGAGGTCGGCCAACACCAGTGCGAAGCCGAACTGTTGGAGGAGCAGCGCGAGCGCACGGGGATCGCGCTCGGGATCGATGTCGCCGCGCACCTGGGCGCGCTCGACCACGTCGATGAGGCGTTCGGTGATCTGGGTCTGGAGTTCACTCATCGCCCGGTTGACGTGCGGGAAGCGCTGCGTCGCAGCGACGGCGCGGATGCGCAACCAGCGCGACGAGCGGAACCGGTCGTCGTCGGGACGGATGATGTAGTGGGTGAGTGCTCCGGAGAACGCCGGCCCCCGCAGGTCGCTCTCGAGCAGCTGCTCGAGCATGACGACGCCCTCCCACATGCGGCCGGAGTACTCGTCGACGTAGACCGCGATCACGAGTTCCTCGCGGTTGGCGAAGTTCGAGTACACCGCCCCGGTCGTGAGCTCGGCGCGCCGCACCACCTGAGCGAGCGTGAGCTGCTCCTCGCCGACCTCGTCGATCACGGCGGCGGCAGCCCTGACCAGCCGTTCGCGGACGGTCAGCTCGACGACGGGCCGAGAGGTCGCGACGGAGATCATGACGACGACTGTACGTCGTCTCCACCTCGAAAGTCACGGTCGGTGGGTCGGTGAACGCCGAGGGTGGCAGGTGACCGCGCTCAGCGGTAGCGGTCGGCCAGCGCGGCGATCACGGCCGTGCAGTCGCGGACCATGTCGTGGATGATCGACGCCACGGGCTCGACCGAGTTGATGCGGCCCGCCACCTGTCCCGACAGCGCGATCGAGGCCTCCATGTCGCCGCCGAAGTACAGCGACTGCACGTCACCGAAGACCTCCATGCCGACGTGCTCGGCGCGCTCGAGTTCGGTGGTGCGCTGGGTGCGCAGGGCCCGCAACCCGGGTCGACTGTGTCGGTTCAGGAACACCGTGTCGGTCTCGGCGGCGTCGATGATGGCCTGTTTCCAGTTCGGGTGCACCGGGGATTCGGCGGCCGACACCATCCGCGTGCCCAGCTGCACCCCCTCGGCGCCGAGCGCCAGCGCTGCGGCCATCGTCGGTCCGTCGACGATGCCGCCCGCGGCGATGATCGGGACGTCGACGGCCGTTGCCACCAGCGGCAGCAGCACCATCGATGCGACGTCGCGCGGGTTCTTGAAGCCACCGCCCTCACCGCCCTCGACCACGAGCCCGTCCACCCCAGCGGCCACGGCCTTCAGTGCGCCGGCCAGCGTGGGCACCACGTGGAACACGGTGAGCCCCGCCTCTTTCAGCTTCGCGGTGTAGGTGTTCGGATCACCCGCCGAGGTGGTCACGAAGCGGACTCCCTGATCGACCACGAAGTCGACGATGGCCGGATCACGCACGAAGGCCTGGGCGATGTTCACACCGAACGGCTGGTCGGTGAGGTCGCGCATCCGGGCGATCTCGTCGCGTACGGCGTCGAGTTCCCCCGAGGAGGTTTCGATGATGCCGAGTCCCCCGGCGTTCGAGACGGCGCTCGCCAGCTGCGAGCGGGCGATCCACCCCATCGGAGCCTGCACCACGGGGTAGCGGGTGCCGAGCAGCCCGGTGAGGCGGTTGCGGACGGGATCGGGTGCGTTCACCCGCTCATCCGAGCGCGCGGAGACCCGCCCACGCCAATCGGCTGACCGAGCGTGCGACCACGTCGGGGTCGAACGGTTCGCCACGGTCGACCAACCGTCGGCTCGCGCCCTCGGCCAGCCCGACCAGGGCGTGCGCGATGGTGCGCCGCTCCTCGTCGTCGATGTCGACGGCGATGAGCGGGGCGATCGCGCTCGCCGCGTGATCGGTGATCCGACGGACGGCTTCGCGGAACTCGTCGTCGCGGCGGGCGCCGCCGCCGAAGAGGAGCATGAACGCGTCGTGGTCGTTGGCGACCCAGTGGAAGTAGGCCCGGAAGCCCCGTTCGGTCTTCGACTTGCCGTCGGGCGCCTCGGCCGTGGCGTTGGCGATGGCCGAGAGCAGCCGATTGCCGACCTCGTCGAGCAGCGCGAGGAACAACTCCCGCTTGGAGTCGAAGTGCTGGTACAGCACGGGCTTCGTGACGCCGGCGGCCTCGGCGATGTCGTTCATCGAGGCACCGTGGTAGCCGGCGCGGCCCATGACCTCGAGGGCCACGTCGAGTACCTGTTCGCGTCGAGCGGTGGCGGAGAGACGGACGGAGGTCATGGGCTACCGGATGGTAACCCCGTCAGAGCCCACGTTCACGGTCGTCGCGCTCGGCAGCTTTCACGGCGTATCCGAGCACGATCGAGGGAGCCAGCAGCACGAACGATGCGATCAACGGCACCAGCACCAGCGTGGCCATCGCGGGGGTGAAGCCGATCACGAAGGCGATCACGAACAACGCCATCGCCAGTGCGAGGAACAGGTAGCCGATGCGGTTCGCGAGCAGGGTCCATCCGGCCACCCGGGCGCGGCGGGCGCGAACCGGATCCACGGGGTCGTCGGTGTCGGGGCGGTGGGCCATACAGTGGCGCCATGGTACGGGTGGAGCGGCGCGACGACATCGGCCAGGGCATCGCGCAGGTCACCATCGATCGGCCCGAGCGTCGCAACGCGGTCGATCACGACACGCTCGTGCAACTGCGTCGGGCCCAGCACGACCTCGCCGATGCCCGAGTGGTGGTGCTCACAGGTGCCCCGCCGGCGTTCTGTGCGGGTGCCGATCTCACCGGCGTCGAGGAGGGCGAGTTCGCCCGCCTGCTCGGCGAGGTGCTCCGCGGCTTCACCGAGATGACCGCTGTCGTGCTGGCCGCCGTGGACGGTCCGGCGCTCGGCGCTGGCTGTCAGCTCGCCATCGCTGCCGACCTCCGGATCGCCACGGCCGGCAGTCGCTTCGGGATCCCGGCGGCCCGGCTCGGTCTCGTGGTCGACCACTGGACCGTCGAGCGGCTCACCCGCGAGCTCGGGTGGTCGGTGGCGCGTGGGATGCTGTTGGCGGCCGAGACCGCTGACGCCGAGCGTCTCCACGCATCGGGCGGGGTGCACCGTCTCGGAGACCTCGAGCAGGCGCTGGACTGGGCCGTCGAGCTGGCCGGGCTGGCACCGCTGACCATCGCTGGTCACAAGTTGGCGCTCGAACGTTCTGCGCCGGCGCCAGCATCCGACCACGCCGTCGAACTGGCGAGATCACGGGCCTGGGCCAGCGCCGATGCCGCCGAGGGTCGTGCCGCGTTCCTGGAGAAGCGGCCTGCGAGGTTCACCGGAACATGAGCGCCCCGCGACATCCCGCCATCGACGATCGTGACGTCACGAACCCGGTGCGCCGCGTCGTCTACCACTTCAGTGAGGACGGCACGATCGAGCACTTCGTGCCCCGGCCCGCGCCCTCCGATCCCGGTCGGCCGCCCGGTGTCTGGGCGGTCGGGGTCGAGCACTCACCGCTCTACTGGTTCCCCCGTCACTGCCCGCGGGTCAGCGTGTGGGCGAACGGTCGCGTCCAGCAGGAGCTGCTCACCGAGCGGTTCGCCACCGACGCGAACCGCATCTGTGCGGTCGAGACCGGATGGCTGGACCGGATCCGGGTGACCCGGCTGTTCCGCTACGAGTTCGACATGGCCGCGTTCCGGCCCGAGAACGAACCGGGGCACTTCGTGTCGATCGAGCCGGTCACACCACGCGCCGTGGTGGCGATCGACGACCTGCTCGGTCTGCACGCCGCCGCCGGGGTCGAGCTGCGGATCGCGCCGAAGCTCGGGAGCCTGATGGACCAGATCCTGGCCTCGGGCCTGCCCTACAACTTCGTGCGGCTCCGCGACGTCCGTCGCTGATCAGAGGCCCGGCGGGAGCAGCCGGTTGACGTTCTGGAAGA
>REDU01000043.1 GCA_007693335.1 Ilumatobacter sp.
ATCGCCGAACAGAGCTCGGCGCTCCCGCGAGCGACCAGGGGTCGTGGAGTCCCCCGTCGACGCGGGAGCGCCGATGCAGGACCATCGCGTTCCCGAGACGAACCTCTCGTCAGCGCTGGTGCCGCGCGAGGATCCTGATGACCTCTTCGTGCTGGTAGACCACGTTGAGCACCGTCTTCACGACGTCGATCGCGTCGCGAATGGTTGCGTCGTCGGCGCCGTCGAGTTCCTTGGTGATCCCGTGCACCGAGTCGGGTCCCAGCAGGTGGAGCGCCGCGAGCGCCCCCACGTACTCGTCGCGGAGCGCAGTGGTTCCGGCGAGGCGTTCCACCCGGGCCCGCAGATCGGGACCCTCCGCCTCACGGTCGTCGCACATCGCCTCCACAGTCGACCGGAGCAGCGCGCCGGCGGCTCGATGCGCCCCGACGGCGTGACAGGCGATGGCCTCCTCGAGCCGGTCGAGCACCTCGGCGGGGATGTTCGACCGGTCGATGTCGATCCGCTCGGGCGGGAACGAGTCGAGCACGGTGCCGTGGTGATCGACCACCACGAAGATCAGCCCGTGACACTGGGGGTTCGGGCAGTGCCGGACACCCGCGAACCTCATGTGTTCCGACTGCATCTCGCCGTTGGTGAGATCGGTCCCTCGGCTCACCAGCACACCCACGTGACCGCACCACGGACACCGCAATGTGGACGAGTTGGGCGGCGCACTGCCGGCGGTCGACCGGATCTTGTCGAGAGTGGGCCCGGTGCGATGGTCGGTGTACATGGTGCCGACGGTAGTCGTGGATCGGATCGACGGTCGTGCGGCCGAACCTCAGCCTGCCGCTCCACGCCACTCGACGAGGATCATCGTCGCGTCGTCTCTCAGGCCGTCGTTGGTGAAGTCGATGACGCTGTCCGACAGGTGGCGAACGGTCTCGTGGACGGGCAGGTCCTCGAGCGCGGCTCTGACCAGGAAGTCAGCGAGGCGGTCGTCGCCGAAGAGCTCACCGTGAGGGGATCTCGACTCGATGATTCCGTCGGTGTAGAAGAGCACCCGATCGCCGCGTTGGAGTGGCTCCTCGGCCACTTGCACGACCGGACCGCCGAAACCGAGCGGTGTCGAGGGCGCACAGGAGAGGCTCCCGGCGTAGACGCCGTTCCTCACGAGCATCGGAAGGACGTGACCGGCATTGATCCACGCCAGGGTGCCGGTTGCGCTGTCCAACGTGCCGATGATGCCGGTGACGAAGTAGGAGTGACCGAACTGCGTCGAGATCGAGCGGTCTGCCTGCTCGTAGGCGGCAGCAAGGCTGGTCTCGGCCCGGCGAGCGTTGCGCAGACTGTTGATGGCAGCCGCTGACATCAACACCGCCGGTAGGCCGCGGCCGATCGCATCGACGATCGCGAAGTCGAGTCGCGTTCGGTTGAACGCGTAGTCGAACGAGTCGCCGCCGATGTCGTAGGCGGGCTCCAGAATGCCGCTGATGGCGATCTCGTCGGTCGAGCACGACAACGGCGGCAACAGGTCCCACTGCACCTCGGCAGCGGCTGACAACGGTTCCGAGCGTCGAGCACGCTCCGACGTGTCGCTGTAGCGGTTCTTGATGATCCACGTCATCACGAACGTCGTGACGATCGGCTCGAGCAGCTTCGGCAGAGCTCCGTCCCATGTGTCGTACTCGAGTTCGAGCACGCCGATCCGGCTCGTTCCGTCGACCAGCGGGACCCACACCATGGTCGGGCGCGTCCCCGACACCAAGATCTCCCCGCTCGTGAACGCCCGGCCGACGAGCGTCCCCAGAACCGGCACCGGCTCTCCGACGTGACCGTTCCTGTCGATCTGCTGGAGACGTCTCAGGGAGTAATCCGCCACATAGAACCGGGCCGCACGGGCTCCGAGGAGTCGGCACATCAGTCCGAGCAACCCGAGCACATCGCTCGGGGGTGTCCGCACGGCGGCGTCCACCATCTGGGCGAGAACGTCCTGGGTGCGATCCGACTCCACAGTTCCCCTCGACCACTCGTTCGTGCCAACCGAGCAAGGCACAGGCAGGAACCGTAGCCGGTCGACCCTGGGCTCGGTGCGGGGCCTTGGGAGTGGGCACGACGGGACTCGAACCCGGGACCTCTACCGTGTCATGGTAGCGCTCTAACCAACTGAGCTACGCGCCCGTAGCAGCCACGTACGTTACCAGCGCGGAGGGCCGTCGGCACACCGCTCGACACCGCCCCGCACCTCACCGCAGGCGCATCGAGACCGCATTCGCCATCAGCCGACCGGTGCGGGTGAGCACCACCCGATCGTGGTCGCGGCGCAGCAATCCGCCGCGCAGGAGCTCGTCGAGATCGTGGGGGGCGAACACCTCGGGCGACACCCCGTCGCGCAGTCGCACCGCGAGCTGCAGCCCCTCCATCCGGCGCGTGTCGGTGTCGAGCGTCTCGCCCGCCGACTCGGTGGCCGCGCCGGCGCGCACGAGGTCGACGTAGCGCTCGGGGGTGCGCACGTTCCACCACCGCCGACCATCACGGTGCGAGTGCGAGGCACACCCGAAACCGAGGTAGTCCTGCTGACGCCAGTAGAGGAGATTGTGACGGCACTCGTGTCCGGGTCGCGCCCAGTTCGACACCTCGTAGTTCTCGAGACCGGCAGCGGTCATGAGGGTGTCGACCACCTCGTACTTGTCGGCCTGGTCGTCGTCGTCGGGGTGACGGTCGACCTGGCCGGCCAGCGGTGTCCCGGCCTCGACGGTGAGGGCGTAGGCCGAGACGTGCGGCGGGTCGAACTCGAGCACCGAGCGGACCGTGTGCTCCCAGTCGTCCTGGCTCTCGCCAGCCGCGCCGTAGATGATGTCGAGGTTGAACGTCGGCAGACCCACCGATCGCACGGCTTCCACCGCCGACGCCACATTGCGCTGGTCGTGCCGGCGGCCCAGGGTGCCGAGCACGTGTCCCACCATCGACTGCACCCCGATGCTGACCCGGTTCACACCGGCATCGCCGTAGTGCTCCAGCAGGTCGTGGGTGACGTCGTCAGGGTTGCACTCGACACTGATCTCGGCGTCACCCGTGACGGGGATGCTCCGGATCACTGCGCCCAGGCGCTCGGGGGGCACCAGGGTCGGTGTGCCGCCACCCACGAACACGGTCGTGGCGAGCGGCATCCCGGCCGCCACGGCGCGGGCGATGTCGATCTCGAGCGCGTCGAGGTAGACATCCACGAGATGGTGCCGGTCGGTCCAGGTCGCGAACGCGCAGTAGTCGCACTTCGACGCACAGAACGGCACGTGGACGTAGACGCCGAACGGCTGGTCGGCGCTGGTCACGACGAGTGGCCCGTCAGGCCGGTCGGTACAGCAGGTCGAGCGACTCGAGGCGATCGCCCACCTGATCGACCGGGATGTCGAGCATGGCCGCGATGGCACGATGATCGTCGGTGCGAACCGTGAGCACCCGACCGTTGAAGTCCTGACGTTGCACCTGGATCAGCCGCAAGAATCGGGTCAGCATCTCGAACGGAGCACCTGACAGTTGCGAGAGTTTGTTGATGTCGATCGCCAGCTTCTGAGCGTTCGATCCCGGCACCATCTCGCCCGGGCCACGTGGCAGCAGCTGCTCGACGGGCACCTTGTAGAACTGGGCCAACCGGTCGAGACGGGGCAACGACAGGGCCCGCTCGCCGCGTTCGTACGCACCCAGTACCGACGCCTTGAACTCCTGGGACGACTGCGCCTCGACCTCGTGGAGCGAGAGCCGCTTCTGCTTGCGGATGGTCCGCAACCGTTCGCCGACCAAGCGGCTGTACTCCGATGCGTCCTCGTCGGTCTCGATCTCCATGGTCCCTCACTCGTGTCGGCCGACGCCACCGTGGCGTCCTGCCAGCGGCCCGTGGTGGGGCCGAATCGTGAACGCTACTCGCGTTCACCGACCACCGAAAAGATCACGCGGAGCGTTCGGGGAAATCGTCGGCCCCGGATCGCCACGCTGGGTGGCTCGCGCCAGCAACGTGGTGGCCGCCAAGGCCGCCGTTTCGACCCGCAGAACGTGCGGACCGAGCCCGATGAGGTCGTGTGCCCGCGCCACTTCGCGCTCGCTCCATCCGCCCTCCGGACCGATGGCGATCCGGTGGTCGCTGACCGACACCGGCCGGCCTCCGGGTTCCGCGATCGGCACCGAGCCGATCACGGTCGCGACGTCGACGGGCCCCTCGACGATCGGCACCCACACCCGACGACTCTGCATCGACGCCTCGGCGGCCACGGTGGAGAGCTTGGCGAGGTGGCGATGGGCGCGCTCCCCCACCCAGCGCACCACCGAACGATCGGTGTGCAGGAACACGATCCGGTCGGCCCCGAGCTCGGTCGCCTTCTGCACCAACCACTCCGGACGATCCTGCTTCGGGATGGCGACGTAGAGCTCGATCGGCGCCACGGGTGGTCCGACGTGTTCGATCTCGCCGTCGGGACGAAGCGCTCCATCCGCCGCCCGGCACGGCCGCCAGGTGCCGCGTCCGTCGGTGACCGTGACGAGTTCGCCATCGTTCACCCGCAACACGCGGAACAGATGGTGTTCGGCCCGCTCGGTGAGGGCGGGTACCTCCACCCGGTCGACCAGCACATGGGCTGCCGCCCGCCGGAGCAGCTCGTGGGCGACCACGGCTTCAGGAGAACGCCGACTTGATCCGCGAGAACAGCCCGGGGCCGGCCTCGCCGACCTCCTCGCCGCGCCCGCGCGCGTAGTCGCGCAGGAGCTCGGCCTCCGGGTCGGTCAGCTTGGTGGGGATCTCGACACGGACGATCACCCGGAGATCACCGCGGCCACGTCCCTGCAGACGGGGCACGCCGCGACCGCGGAGCACGAACTCGTGGCCGGGCTGCGTGCCGGCGGGGATCGACAGTTCTTCGTCGCCGTCGAGCGTGGGCAGGTCGAGCCGGGTGCCGAGCGCCGCCTGGGCGAACGAGACCGGCACCTCGGTCACGAGATCGTCCTGCTCGCGCACGTACCGGTCGTGGCCCGCGACCCGGAGATGCACGTAGAGATCGCCCGACCGGCCACCACGTGGCCCCGCTGCGCCGCGGCTGGTGAGGCGGAGGGTGGATCCGGTGTCGACGCCGGCGGGCACGTCCACCTGATACGTCTTGTCGACGGTGACCCGGCCCTCGCCCCGGCAGGTGGAGCACGGCGTGGCGATCACCTCACCCAGACCACCGCACCGCCCGCACGGGCTGGTGGTCATCATCTGGCCGAGCACGCTCTGGCGGACGCGCCGGACCTGCCCGGCACCACCGCAGTCCGAGCACGTGACGGGCTTGGTGCCCTCGCCGGCACCGCTGCCCTCGCACGCTGCGCAGCGCTCGGGCAGCTTGAGGGTGACGGCCACCTGATCCCCGAAGACGGCCTGCTCGAACGTGAGATCAGCCACGACCTCGATGTCCTGACCGCGAGGTGGACCGCTGGGGCCCCGGCGAGTGCCACCGCCACCGCCACCGAAGGGGCCGCCACCACCGCCGAAGAACGCGTCGAACAGATCACCGAGGCCACCACCGAAGAGGTCTTCCGCGTTGCCAGCGCCTCCGTTACCGCTCACACCCGCCTCGCCGTACCGGTCGTAGCGCGCCCGCTGCTCGACGTCGGACAGCACCTGGTAGGCGCGAGACAACTCCTTGAACCGTTCGGCCGCCGTGGGGTCGTCGGGGTTGGCGTCGGGGTGCAGTTCACGGGCGCGCTTGCGGTACGCCTTCTTGATCTCGTCGGCCGAAGCCTGCTGACCGACCCCCAACAGTGCGTAGAAGTCCGATGACACGCTCAGCTCTCTCCCAACCTGCGCCCGAGGCGCTCACTCACCACGTCGACCGTGGCCAACGCCTGCGGATAGTTCATTCGTGTGGGCCCGAGCACCCCGACCGATCCGAGGTGTTCGCCGTCCACCACCACCGGCGCGACCACGACCGAGCAGGCCGACAGCGGTTCGACACCGTGTTCGACGCCGATCGCCACCGACATGCCCCGATCGACGATGTCGCGCACGAGCGACACGACGATGAACTGCTGCTCGAGGGTGTGCAACACGTTGCGCACCACCTCGACGGCGTCGAACGTCGCTGCCACCGAGGCCGCGCCACCGAGGTAGACGTGATCGTCGGCGGAGACCTGTCGGATGGCGTCGAACGCCGTGACGCACACGAGATCGACGGCGGCATCGCCGCTGGGGGGGATCTCGGCCACTGCGGCGATGGTGGCTCCGTCGAGCGCACCCGAGAGGTGCGCGGCAGCCCTCGCCAGTACGTCGTCGGACAGGTCGTGGCCGAGTTCGACCAGTTCGCTCTCGACCGCTCCGTTGCCGAACACGACCACCACCGTGGCCGTGTTCGACGAGATGCCCACCAGCTGCACGCTGCGCACGATGGCGGCATCGGCCTTGGGACCCACCACCACCGACGCGTACGTGGTGAGCTCGGTGAGCAGGTTGCTCGTGCGGTGGAGCATCTCCTCGAGTCGACCGTGGGCCGCCGCGAAGAAGTCGCCGACCTGGGCGTTCATGGTCTCGTCGAGGAGGCCGGGCTGGGTCAGGTGGTCGACGAAGAAGCGGTAGCCCTTGTCGGTGGGGATGCGTCCGGCCGAGGTGTGGGGTTGCACGAGGAACCCCTCCTGCTCGAGCACCGCCATCTCGTTTCGCACCGTGGCCGACGACACCGCGACCCCCGGTCGCTTGGCGATGTGGCCGGAGCCCACGGGCTGGGCCGTCGCGATGTACTCCTGGACGACGGCACCGAGGATGGCGGTCTTGCGTTCGTCGAGCATGGTGGCAGTCGATTGTACCGAGTGCCAGCCACGACGGTCATGACCGGCCGCTGACCTCCTTGTACCGGGCGAGGGCCTCGTCGCGCTCGGCGGCGTGATCGACCATCGGATCGGGGTAGCGATCGGTGTCGAAGTCGTCCACCCATCGCCGCACGTAGTCGCCGTCGGGGTCGTACCGCTCGAACTGCCGTGTCGGGTTGAACACACGGAAGTAGGGCGCCGCATCGGTACCCGTGCCGGCCGCCCACTGCCAGCCATGGTTGTTCGACGCGAGATCGCCGTCCACGAGGTGGTCGAGGAAGTGACGAGCGCCCCACTGCCACGGCAGGTGGAGATCCTTCACGAGGAAGCTGGCGACGATCATCCGGACGCGGTTGTGCATCCATCCGGTGGCGAGCAGCTGCCGCATCCCCGCATCGACGATCGGGAACCCGGTGCGGCCGTCGCACCACTGCTGGAAGAGCTCCCGGGCGGCATCGTCGCGGTCGAGCCGCATCGTGTCCATCTTCGGATTGAGGTTCGACCAGGCCGTGGCCGGCCGCTGGAACAGCACATCGGCGTAGAAGTCGCGCCACGCGAGCTCGCTGGCGAACGTGCGAGGTCCGTCCCCGCGGATCCCGTTGCCGGCATGGAGGTCACTCAGGAGCCGTCGCGGATGGATCGCTCCCCACTTGAGGTGCGGCGACAGGTGACTGGTCGCGTCGGCGGCGGGATCGTCACGATGCTGGTCGTAGTCGCGTACGCCGCGGCCGTCCGCGACGAGGTACTCGCGCCAGCGCTCGAGCGCAGCAGCCTCGCCGGCCGGTGGGAGCTCACATCCGGGATCGGGACGACCGGGCGGATCGTCGCCGTCGACGGTGGTCCAGGCGATCGGCCGTCCGTCACAGGTGCCGTCGGCTGCCGTGACGTCACCGGGTACCGAGTAGCTCTCACCGGCCAGGACGTCGAACCACACCCGCGAGAACGGCGTGAAGACGGCGTACGGATCACCGTCCCGCTTGCGGACGCTGCCGGGTTCGAGGGCGTAGTTGCAGCCGACCCCGCGCAACTTCCGATCGTCGCTCCGGAGCCGATCGGCCACCTCGGCGTCACGCCGACGACCGTACGGCCCGTGGTCACGGGTCACGAACACCGTCTCGGCGCCGGTCTCTGCGGCCAGTGCCGGCACGATCTCGGTCGGATCGCCGTGTCGCACGACGAGGTGCCCGTCGGTGCTCTCGCGCAGCGCGAGCAGGCAGTCGTGCAGGTGGGCCGCCCGGGGCGCTCCCGATCGCTCCATCAGCACCGGGTCGACCACGAACAGCGGCAACACATCACCGGCCTCCACCGCCGCTGCGAGTGCCGGATGATCGCCCACCCGCAGATCCCGACGGAACCACATCACGCTCACCGCTGCCATGCCCCCTCCAGTGTGCCCCACCCCTCCCCAACTGTCTGCCCGGAACCGTCGCTTCCACCCGATCCCCGCGGACAGATCGTCAGCGGCACCGCCAACTGTCTGCGCGAAACCGTCGCTTCCACCCGATCCCCGCGGACAGTTCGGCAGGGGCACCGCCGACTGGGTCAGGGGTGTTCGTGGGGGGACGGGCCGACGGCGACCACGTTGCGGCGGAGGTTCCGCAGATCGGGTACCCCGCGCACGGGCGACCCGCGCGACAGCGCCCACCAGCCGAGCACTGCCACCGCGGCCAGCGAGATGATCGCGCCGTACGCCAGCGACCACTCGGGGCCCACGGCGTCGCCCACCCATCCGGTGATCGGACCGCCGATGGGGGTGGAACCGAGGAACGCCACCGCCGTGAGGGCGAGGATGCGACCCCGCATCTCCGGCGGGCACTCCTGCTGGGTGATCGCGTTCATGCCGGTCACGAACCCGGCGCCACCGATGCCCAGCGGGATGCTGGCGGCCATCGCCCACACCACGTTCGGTGAGAAGGCGACGAGCACGCCACTCACACCGAGGAGCACACCGCTCCACGCGAACCAGCGCATCGACACCTTCGACATGCGGGCCGTGAGCAGCGAACCGGTGAGGCTGCCCACGCTCACCACGGTGAGCAGCCAGCCGTACCAGTGGTCGCCTCCCCACCGCTCGTCGGCGAGCTTCGGGAGCGCCACGTTGTAGTTGAAGCCGAAGGTGGCCACCACGATGAACGCGAGGAAGGCGGCGAACATGGTCGGCTGGCCCGAGACGAAGCGGAGCGCATCGCGCACCGGGGTGCCACCTCGCGCCGACCGCGGTGCGGGATGTCGCGTGGACGTGTCGATCATCGCCAACGAGGCGAGGATCGCGGTGAACGACAGACCGTTGAGCGTGAACAGCCACCCGGTGCCGAGCGGACCGACCAGCAGCGCGGCCAGTGCCGGACCGAAGATCCGCGAGCCGGTCATCACCGCGGTGTTGAGCGACACGGCGTTGCCGATCTCCTCGGGCTCGACCAGCTCGGTCACGAAGCCGCGCCGCGCCGGGTTGTCGAAGGCATTGGCGAAACCGAGTGCCAGGGACAACCCGTAGACGATCGGGATCGTCACCAGTCCGGCGAGGTCGAGGATGCCGAGGGTGAGTGCCTGTACCGCCAGTGCAGCCTGGGTGATCATGGCCATCACCCGCTTGTCGACCCGGTCGGCGATCGCCCCTGCCCACGCGCCGAACAGCAGCATCGGCAGGAACTGCAGCGCGACGGTGATGCCCAGGTCGGTGGAGCGGCCGGTGAGCCGGTACACCAGGAGGCCCATGGCCGTGAACTGGAGCCACGTGCCCACGTTCGAGACGGCGAGACCGGCGAAGAACAGCCGGGCGTTCCGGTGGCGCAACGATCGGAACGTGGACGACATGGAGCAGCGTCCGCCGCGTCAGTCGTCGAGCTTGAGAGCGGAGATGAAGACGTCGCCGGGGACCTCGACGCGCCCGATCGACTTCATCTTCTTCTTGCCCTCCTTCTGCTTCTCGAGGAGCTTGCGCTTCCGGCTGATGTCGCCGCCGTAGCACTTGGCGGTCACGTCCTTGCGCCGGGCCTTGACCGTCTCGCGCGAGATGACCTTGCCGCCGATGGCGGCCTGGATCGGTACGTCGAACATCTGCCGCGGGATGAGCTCCTTGAGCTTCTCGCACATCCGGCGGCCGTAGTCGAACGCCTTGTCGCGGTGCACGATGGTCGAGAACGCGTCGGCAGCGATGCCGTTGAGCAGCAGGTCGACCTTGGCCAGGTTCGAGCGGCGGTAACCCGACAGCTCGTAGTCGAGGCTGGCGTACCCCTGCGTGCGGCTCTTCAGCTGGTCGAAGAAGTCGACCACCACCTCGGCCAGCGGGATCTCGTAGTGGAGTTCGACCCGCTCGGGTGAGAGGTACTCCATCTTCTGCATCTCGCCGCGACGGGTCTGGCAGAGGTCCATCAGCGGCCCCGTGTACTCCTTGGGGGTGATGATGTTGACCCGGAAGTAGGGCTCCTCGATGAAGTCGATCTTCTGCGCCTCGGGGAGATCGGCAGGGTTGTCGACCACCACGAGCTCGCCGTCGGTCCGGTGGACCCGGTACTGCACGCTCGGCGCCGTGGCGATGAGCGCCAGACCGAACTCGCGCTCGAGGCGCTCCTTCACGATCTCCATGTGCAACAGACCGAGGAAACCGCAGCGGAACCCGAACCCGAGGGCGCCGGACGACTCGGGGGTGTAGGTGATGGAGGCGTCGTTGAGCTTGAGCTTCTCGATCGACTCGCGCAGCGTCTCGAAGTCGTCGCCGTCGATCGGGAAGAGGCCCGAGAACACCATCGGCTTGGGGTCGCGATAGCCGGGCAGTGCCTCGGTGGAACCGTGCGACGCGGTGGTGACCGTCTCGCCGGAGCGGGCATCACCCACGTCCTTGATGCCGGCGATGAGGTACCCCACCTCTCCCGGGCCGAGCTCGTCGACCGGTGTGGTGGCCGGCGCCCGCTTGCCGATCTCGATGGCCTCGTGATCGGCGCCGGCCTGCATGAAGCGGAGCTTGGAACCGGCCCGCATCTTGCCGTTGACCACGCGCACGCTCGACACCACACCCCGGTACTGGTCGAACTGTGAGTCGAAGATGAGCGCCTGCAGCGGGGCGTCGATGTTGCCGGTCGGTGCCGGGATCTTGTCGATCACGGCGTCGAGCAGCTCGGGGATGCCTTCGCCCGTCTTGGCCGAGATACGCAGGATGTCCTCGGCGGGGATCCCCAGCACCGTCTCGATCTCCATCGCGTAGCGATCGGGATCGGCCGCGGGGAGATCGATCTTGTTGAGCGCTGCCACGATCTCGAGGTCGTGCTCGAGGGCGAGGTAGCAGTTGGCCAGCGTCTGGGCCTCGATGCCCTGGGCGGCGTCGACCACGAGCACCACACCCTCGCACGCCGCCAGCGAGCGGCTGACCTCGTACCCGAAGTCGACGTGACCGGGGGTGTCGATCAGGTGGAAGACGTGATCGCGCCACGGGACGCGGACGTTCTGCGCCTTGATGGTGATGCCGCGCTCGCGCTCGAGGTCCATCGAGTCGAGGTACTGCTCGCGCATGTCACGCGACTCGACGGCACCGGTGATCTCGAGGATGCGGTCCGACAACGTCGACTTCCCGTGGTCGATGTGGGCGATGATCGAGAAGTTGCGGATGCGGGACAGCTCCATGACCGGGCCAACGCTATCGGTCGCCCGATCGGGCACGGTGGGCGCCGGGCCCGCCCGACGCCAGGTCACGGTTGGGAGAGGTCACGATGCGCCGATAGCGTTGCACCGCTACTCGTCGAGAGCCAGTTGTGCCGAGAGAGGTCTGTAATCCGTGGCGAACATCAAGAGCCAGAAGAAGCGAATCCTCACGAATGCGAAGCGTGCCGAGCGGAACAAGGCCGTGCGCAGCGAGATGAAGACCCGTGTCAAGCACGCCACCGCGGCCGTCGGGACCGACGACAGCGCCGAGGCCGCCCGCCTCGCCATCAAGCGGATCGACAAGGCCGCTGCAAAGGGTGTCATCCACCCGAACGCCGCCGCCCGCAAGAAGAGCCGCCTCATGAAGAAGGTCAACGCCGCCGGCTGACCTGCTCCCCGGCTCAGCGTCGCGCCCCGAGGCGCGAGAGCCGAGCCACGAGCACGTCCATCACCAGTTCCGCCGGCAGGTCCTTCTCACCGCGGAGGTCGAGATCGGCCCGGGCCAGCAGCTGCAGCCCACGAGACACGCCACCGCCCCCCAGACGTCGGTAGTTCCCGAGTGCTTTCTCGGCCGGGAATCCCGGCTTGATGCCGAGCACCGCCGCCGCATCCTGCTTGCTGCGGACCTCGACCCCGTCGAGCTTCGCCAGTTTCGCGTAGTGGTTGTGCAACGTGGCCATCAGCTGGAGCGGATGACGATCACCGCCGTGCAGCATCCGTCGCAGGTAGCCCAGCGCGGCCGAGGTGTCACCACGATCGATGGCGTCGGTGAAGTCCCACGGCGGTACACCACCCGCGTCGCCCAGGAACGGTTCGACCTCGTCGCGACCGATCCGGACCCCCGTACCGTAGGTGGACACCAGCGTGTCGAGGATGCCCTCGAGCCGACCGACGTCCTCGCCGAGCCATGAGCCCATCGCCGCGGCCGCCGACGGTTCGAGACGGAGGCCGTGTTCCTCGGCCTGCACGGCGATCCACGCCTGCCGGTCCTTGTTCGACCGCGGTGGCGACGTGTTGACCACGTTGCCACCGGCAGACTTCACGGCCTCGGTGACGGCCTTCGCCAGCCGACCACCGCCACCCACCAGCACGAGGTCGGTCGAGTCGAGCGGCTCGGCGAGGTATCCGACCAGCGACGCGACGTCGTCGGCCACGAAGCGACCGATCCCACGGGCCACGACCACCCGTCGTTCGGTGAGGAACGGTGCGGTCTGGGCGGCATCGACCACCGTTCGCAGCTCGTACTCGTCGCCGTCGAACTCGTCGACCATCAGCGTGCGATCGCTGTCGCCCACGAGCCGGTGAACGAGGTCCTGCACCGCCGATCGCAGGATCGACTCGTCGTCACCGGTGAGGAGGTGCACCGTCATCGACGACACCGTACCGAGCCACGAACACCGCGAGGCCACCCGCGAGCAGGCCCCAACCGATCCACGTGACGGCACCGGCGGGTTCGAGACGCTCGGCGGCCACGGCGACCTGATCGACCCACCACACACCGAGCCGGCAGGGCAACATGAGCGGCGCCCCGAGCGACGGGACCCATCCGGCGAGGACGGCCGCCGGGAGACCGTAGAGCTTGACCACACTCGCCACCGGCACCGCCAACAGGTTGGCCGGGACCGACACGAGCGGTAACGACCCGAAGGTCGCGACCAGCGGCACGACCACACCCATCTGTGCGCCCAACGTGACACCGACGGGAGCCGCGAGCGGGCCGAGCGCACCCAGGCGCGCGGCCAACCACGGCCCGACCGTGCACACCCCTGCGGTGGCCCCGACCGACAACCAGAACCCGGCCGAGTGGACCAGGAGCGGGTCGACGAGCACCAGCGCGGCCACGGCCAGACACAGCAGCCGGAACGGCGCCCGGTCGCGGCCGAGCACGAACGCCGTGGCCGACAGCGCCGCCATCGCCGACGCCCGCATGATCGACGGCTCGAAGCGGGTCAGACCTGCGAACCACACGATGACCGCCACCGTGACGACCCACCGCACCCACGGACGCAGCCGACGAACGAACGGCCCGACCAGCACCAGGAGCAGCGCCACGTTCAGACCTGACACGACCGTGAGGTGCGAGAGTCCGGTGGCGCGGAACCGATCCACCATGGGGTCGGGCTGCCCGCGTCGATCACCGATCACGAGGCCGCGGAAGAGAGCGTCATGGGGCTCGTCGAACTCGGCCGACGCTCGTTCGACCGCGCGGCGAACGGCGTTCGATGCCGTGGCCACCCGGCTCCCGTGGGCGACCGGGCCGAACTCGTGCAGACGCATCGAACCGACCACGTGCTGCCACGCGACCCGCTCGGCGCGTGACGACGTGAGCGGTCGGAGTTCGCCCCGCACGTGCACCCACTGGCCGCCCTGCAGCTCGAGGGCACGCGAGCGGTCGGAGCGGTCGCGGACCCAGACCTCGTAGCGTTGTCCGGCCACCCGCACCACCAACCGGACCGCGTTGCGAGCCGGGCGCGGATCGCCCACCACCTGCACCCACCCCTCGTGGGGACCGAGCGTGCGTGGCTGCAGGCGATCGATCTCGTGTGCTCCACGGATCCCTGCTGCCGATCCGAGCAGCACCAACGCCACCAGCATCCACCGTGCGGTCGAAGGATCGATGGCGCGGACCAGCAGGACCAGTACCGAGCCGAGCAGCGCACCGACCACCCAGACACCCGACCAGGCACCCAACGCCACCACGACGGCTGCGTTCACCACGACCGGGTCGGTGAGCGGTTGACGCCATCGAGGTCGAGCCGGCTCGTAGCATGGCGGCATCGCCACGACCGTCACTCCGTCACCGCCGCTCATCGCTGGTCCCCGCTGGTATCGCACCCGCATCCGACTGCTCGGCCCGTTCCTCGCGCTCGTGCCGCCAGCGGTGCTGGGTGCGCTCGCCTGGCTCGTGCTCCGGCTCGCCGAGGGCCGTTGGGCCGGGGTCTTCGGACTGTTCGGCGGCGTGATCGCCGCACCGGGCCTGCTCGTTGCCGGAGCCCCGTTCGGCGACGACACGACGTACCGGATGGCGGTGCTCGCCAGCGCACCGCTGTGGCTCGTGATCGGTTTCGCTGCGTCGAGACGGTCGACCCGGTCGCCGATGGCGACGTGGACCGATTTCTGGCGCGAGTACACGTGGCTGGCGGTGGGGGTGGCCGTGGGTGCGGTGGGTGCGGTGCTGGCGGCCTCGGCGGTGCTCGGCGAGTCGCTGATCTGACCTCGCCGACCAGCTCACACCGGCACCGGTCACACCGTCACCAGCGGACGGATCGCCTCGAGTTTGGCCGGTCCGATCCCCCGCACCCGGACGAGCTCGTCCACCGATGCGAACGCTCCGTGTCGTGTCCGGTCGTCGACGATGGCCGTGGCGATCGTGGGCCCCACCCCTGGCAGCGTCTCCAGCTCGACCGTCGTGGCGCGGTTGAGATCGACCGGTGGTGGCGGTGCGGTGACCATGGGGCCATCGATCGATTCGACGGGTTCGCCGTCGCGCGGGACGTGGAGCCGCTGCCCGTCGGCCAGCGGCGCGGCCAGGTTCAGCGCATCGAGGTTCGCATCGGACGACGGACCACCGGCGGCCACCACGGCGTCGGCGACGCGGGAACCGGGCGGCAGCTCGTGCAGACCAGGGTCGACCACTGCACCCGCCACGTGTACCACCACCGTTGGCGGCACCGACGTGGGCGGGGCACCCACGAGCGAGACGAGCGGCACGGCGGCTGGGTCTGATCGCCCGAGGTGGTCGGTCGTTCCGGCTGGCGACACCGACGCACCCGACGGTGGCGGCGTCTGGACGATCCAGTAGCCGCCCGCGAGCACTGCCACGGCCGAGAGCGTGGCCACGGCCAGGCGGGCCGGGCCGAACCATCGGATCCAGTCGAGCGTTCGTCGCCGCAGGGGGTGGAGATCTGGCCGCGCCGGGGCGACCGGGGGTCGGAGGTGGTGTTCGGACACGTTGACCTCATCGTCGACAGGGGCGTGTCGGCTGGACCCGACACGTCGTGGTCGTCGGGGAGGTCGGAGCGGTCAGGATACCGTCAGAAGAGCACTGCGGTGAGCTGTCGACGGTACGCAGCCGTGCGTGGGTCGTGCGGACCCATCAGCTCGAGGATGTCGAGGAACTGCTGCCGGGCGTCGTCGTCGGTCTTCACCCGCTCGAGCAGCGCGGTGAGCGTGGCGTCGTGGTCGTCGGGCGGCGCCGACCCCAACCGGGCGGCGGCAGCGAGACGGCGTGTCTCGTCGTTCTCGGGGATGCGGGCGAGCAGCGCCAGCGCCTCGTCATGGTCACCGCGCCCCACCAGCAGTTCGGCCAGAGCGATCACGGCGGGCTCGTGACCCGGATCGATGTCGAGCGCAGCGCGCAGACTCAGCTCGTCACCCGCAGCGACCAGCCCGTCGAGTTGTGAGCCGCTCTCGGAGGGCAGGAGGCGGGCCACGAACTCCTCGACCGCGTGCTGGGGCATGGCACCGGTGAATCCATCGACCACCTGGCCGTCGACGATCGCGAACACTGCGGGGATCGACTGGACCCGGAAGGCCTGGGCGATGGCCGGGTTCTGATCGACATCGACCTTGGCGAGCACGACCGCGCCGTTCGTGGCCTCCACGACCGACTCGATGATGGGACCGAGGGTGGTGCACGGGCCGCACCACGTGGCCCACAGGTCGACCACGACCGGTTGGGTCCGTGATCGTTCGATGATGTCGGTCTCGAAGCGTGCGTCGGTGACGTCGATGGCCATCTCGGCACCCTACCGCTCACCGCGGTGCCGCCACCGGGGACCATCGGCCCTGTGCAGGGACCCCGATCGCGCGTACTGTTGACGTGGGTCACGGCCACACGACGATGTATGACCGGACACTCGACAGGAGGATGCAGCGATGTTCGAACGGGTGATCGTGCCAATCGACGGTTCCGACTTCTCGTGGAGGGCGCTCCAGCCGGCCCGCGCCCTGGCGACCCAGTGCGACGCCGTCCTCGAGTTGTTCCAGGTGGTGGTCCTCCCCGACGACATCGGTCTCGCCGAGCAGTTCATCAACGACCACCTCGACAAAGTCGGCCTCGGCGACGCCGGGGTGAACGTGAAGGTGGTCGTGATGGGCGAGTCGATCGCATCGACCATCTCCGCCCACGTCGAGCGCAGCAGCGGCTCGATCGTGGTCATGAGCAGTGTCGGACGCGGCCGCTCGGCAGCTCTCATCGGCAGCATCGCCGAGGAACTCCTGGCCGAGCTCTTCGGTCCCGTGATGCTCGTGGGTCCCGACGCCAACATCGACGTGACCGACTTCCGCGGGGAGCTCCTCGTGCCGGTGGACGGCTCGGAGACCTCCGAGAGCGCGCTCGCGCTCGCCGCCGCGTGGGGCATCACGTTGGGCGCCCGTCCATGGGTGGTCAGCGTGATCGAATCCGGCTCCCAAGTCGAAGCCGACACATCTGAGAGCTCGTACCCGTCACGCCTCGCCCGGGGACTGGCGAAGCAGACCGGCCGCGACATCGAGTTCGAGGTGCTGCACGGCGGTAAACCCGAGCGTGCCATCTGCGACTTCGCCTCCAGCCTCCCCGCCACGCTCATCGTGGCGAGCACCCATGGCCGCACGGGCTTCGCCCGCATCGCCGCCGGCAGCGTGGCGATGGGCATCGTCCGGCACGCACCGTGCCCGGTCGTCTTGAACCGCCCTCCCCACCTGAACTGATCCGAGCGGTCGCGTCGGTGGCGATACCCTCACCGACATGGACGATCAGGACCCAGCGGCCGCCGACATCCCCGGGATCCGCGCCCGGTCGGTGTCCGCGTGGTTCGAGGCGAACGTGCCCGGCGCCGTCGGGCCGTTCACCTTCGACACCATCGCCGGCGGGCACTCGAACCTCACCGTTCGGGTGACCGGTGCCGACGGGCGTCGGTTCGTGCTCCGCAGACCGCCGCTCGGCCACGTGCTCGCGAGCGCACACGACATGTCACGCGAGCACCGCATCATCGCGGGTCTCCAGCGCTCCGACGTGCCCGTGCCCACCGTGCACGGCCTGTGCGACGACCTCGACGTGAACGGAGCACCGTTCTACGTGATGGACTTCGTCGACGGTCACGTCCTGCGCGATGCCCAGAGTGCCGCCGACGCCCTCACCCCCGACGCCCGCGCCCGTGCCAGTCGCTCGCTGGTCGACACCATGGCCCGCATCCACGCCGTCGATCTCGAGACCGCTGGCCTGTCCGACCTCGGCCGGCACGACGGCTACATCGCCCGGCAGCTCAAGCGGTGGTACGGACAATGGCAGCAGCAGCAGACGCGCCCACTCCCCGCAGTCGATCGGGTGCACGACGAACTCGCCGCGCGGATCCCCGATCAGGGACCGGCCACGATCGTGCACGGCGACTACCGCCTCGACAACTGCATGGTGGACGACCACGGCGACGTGGTCGCGGTGCTCGACTGGGAGATCTGCACACTGGGCGATCCGCTGGCCGACCTCGGTCTCCTCCACGTGTACTGGACCGGTCCCGGCGACGAGCCCTCGGCGTGGACCGGCTCGGCCACCTCGATCGACGGCTTCTGGGACCGTTCCCGACTCGCCGAGCGGTACGCCGAGGTGTCGGGACGAGACGTCTCCGGACTCGACTTCTACGTGGCATTCGCGTTCTGGAAGCTCGCCTGCATCCTCGAAGGTGTGTACGCCAGGTACCTCGGCGGTGCCCTCGGTCAACGCGACGCATCCGAGCTCGCACCGTTCGCCGCCCAGGTCGAGGCCGCTGCCGAACGCGCCGAACGCACCCTGGAGACGCTGTGACCGTCGACGAGAGTCTCCGATGGCTCACCCCCACCCGCCCGAAGCTCTCCGAGCCCGTGATGATCGTGATGCTCACCGGCTGGATCGACGCAGGGGCGGCCGCTGCGAGTGCCATCGAGACCATCTCGACCGAGGGTGGGGCCACACCCGTCGCCACCTTCGACGACGACACCTACATCGACTTCCGGGCCCGCCGGCCCGTGATGGAGCTCCGCGACGGTCTCAACTCGACCCTGCAGTGGCACCACATCACGGTCTCGGTGGGCCGTGATCAGACCGGACACGACCTGGTGCTGCTGTCAGGACCGGAACCCGACATGGCCTGGCACCGCTTCGCGCGCTGCACCGCCGAGCTCGCGACCGACCTCGGCGTCACCACGATGGTGGCACTCGGCTCGTACCCGTTCACCACGCCGCACACCCGACCGTCGAAGGTGTCGATCAGCACGCCATCGCACGATCTGCTGGCGTCACTTCCGTTCCTCCGGAGCTCGGTCGACGTGCCGGCCGGCATGGCCGCCGTCCTCGAGCACGCGATGCACGAGGTCGGCATCCCGGCGGTCGGCCTCTGGGCGCAGGTCCCGCACTACATCGCCTCCCTCGAGTACCCGGCCGCCAGCGTGGCGTTGCTCGACGCGCTCCACGATGCTGCCGACGTCCTCGTCGACGGCGCCGAGCTGCGTCAGGACTCGATCGTGCAGCGCCGACGTCTCGACACGATGGTGGCCGGCAACGAGGACCACGCCCGAATGCTCCGTCAACTCGAAGAACTGCACGACGTGGCCGACGACGACTCGGCGCCACCCGGCTCGTCACCGGCGGGACCGAGCCTCGAGATGCGGTCGGGTGATGAGATCGCCGCCGATTTCGAGCGATTCCTCCGCAACCAGGACTGACACGCCGCACAGGACTACGGTTCGTCACATGAAGGTCGACGGTGGACTCGGATCCGATCTGCGGCACGCCGCCACCAACGCGCGTGAGGCCGAGCAAGCCGGGTACGCGGGGGTCTGGACCGCCGAGACCGCCCACGATCCGTTCCTCCCGCTGCTGCTGGCCGCCGAGCACACCACCGACATCGAACTCGGGACGTCGATCGCCGTGGCGTTCGCCCGCAACCCGATGACGCTCGCGAACACCGCCTGGGACCTCCAGTCCTTCTCCGGCGGTCGGTTCGTGCTGGGCCTGGGGAGCCAGATCAAGCCGCACATCACCAAGCGGTTCTCGATGGAGTGGAGCCATCCCGCAGCGCGCATGCGTGAGATGATCCAGGCGATCCGGGCGATCTGGGACTGCTGGGAGAACGGCACCAAGCTCGCCTTCCGTGGCGACTTCTACACCCACACGCTGATGACCCCGTTCTTCACCCCTGATGCCTCCGACCTGGGCGACTTCGGGGTGCCGAAGATCTTCCTGGCCGGTGTGGGTGAGCTGATGACCGAGGTGGCCGGAGAAGTCTGCGACGGGTTCCTGTGCCACGGGTTCACCACCGAGAAGTACCTCCGTGAGGTGACGTTGCCTGCGCTGGAACGCGGTCGGGCCAAGGCCGGCAAGACGATGGAGGGCTTCGAGATCGTCGGGCCGTCGTTCGTGGTGACCGGCAACGACGAGGCCGAGCTCGAGGCCGCTGCCGCCGGCACCCGGCAGCAGATCGCCTTCTACGGTTCCACCCCGGCGTACCGGAACGTGCTCGAGGTGCACGGATGGGGCGGCATGCAGGACGAGCTCAACGCCCTCTCCAAGCAGGGCAAGTGGGTCGAGATGGGGGGCCTGATCGACGACGAGATCCTCAACACCTTCGCCGTCGTGGGCGAGCCCGAGCAGATCGCGCCCGAGCTGCACCGCCGCTACGGCGACGTGATCCAGCGGATCAGCTTCTACGCCCCGTACGCCAGCGACCCCGAGCGCTGGCGCAAGGTGATGACCGATCTGCGGGCGGCCTGAGCGATGAGCACCGAGACCGAGCGCGAACAGCCCCGCAAGCCGAAGCGCAAGGCGTACGAGGCCGAGCTCGAGCGTCTGCAATTGGAGCTGGTGCACATGCTCGAGTGGATCCGTGTGACCGGGCACCGCCTGGTCGTGGTGTTCGAGGGCCGAGACGCCGCCGGCAAGGGCGGCACCATCCGGCGCGTGGTCGATCCGCTCAACCCTCGCTACTGCCGCGTGGTCGCGCTGCCGAAGCCCACCGATCGCGAGAGCTCGCAGTGGTACTTCCAGCGCTACGTCGAACATCTGCCCGCCGCCGGCGAGATGGTGGTGTTCGACCGTTCGTGGTACAACCGGGCCGGCGTCGAGCGGGTCATGGGGTTCTGCACCGACGAGGAGTACTGGGAGTTCCTGCGTACCGCACCGAAGTTCGAGCGCATGCTCACTGCTTCGGGCATCCAGATCGTGAAGTACTGGATCACGGTGTCGGCATCCACGCAGGCCAAGCGGTTCGAGGATCGTCTCGACGATCCGGCCAAACGCTGGAAGTTCTCCCCCATCGACGTCGCGGCGCAGAGCAAGTGGAACGAGTACTCACGGGCGAAGGACCTCATGTTCGAGCACACCTCGATCCCAGAGGCACCGTGGTGGGAGGTCGACGGGAACATCAAACGGCGCGCCCGCCTCAACGCCATCACCCACCTGCTGTCCCTGGTCGACTACGAGCCTCCCGAGTACCCCGAGATCGATCTGCCGAAGGCACCCGACAAGCGCATCCAGCGCCTCCCCGCCGAGCGGCGCAACTACATCCCCGAGCCCTGGTGACGGGCGGGTGACGGGCGGGTGACGGGTGGTCGGGCTACGACCACTCAGGCGTCGGCCGTCGTGCCGGCCACACCGTGGAGCCAGCGACGCACGTTCTCGCCCAGCGCATCGTCGGCGTAGCCGCCCTCCTGAAGCACCACCGTCGGCAGCCCGAGCTCACGCACCAGCGCACCGCACCACTCGAACGACTCGGTGGTCAGCGCGAGGTCGCTGATCGGATCGGCCTCATGGGTGTCGACGCCGAGCGACACCACCAGCATCGAGGGATCGAACGCACGGATCGCATCGCAGGCCTCGGTGAGCCGTTCGAGGTAGTGGTCGGGCCGCACTCCGGCCGCCAGCGGCACGTTGATCGTGCTGCCGACACCCCGCCCGGCGCCGGTCTCGTCGGCGAACCCCGTGTGGTACGGGTACGCACGGGCCGGATCGCCGTGGAGCGAGACGAACTGCACGTCGTCGCGGTCGTAGAAGATCTGCTGGGTGCCGTTGCCGTGGTGGTAATCGACGTCGAGCACGCTCACCTTCGTGCCGGTGGTGGTGGCGACGTGATGGGCCACCACCGCGGCGTTGTTGAAGAAGCAGTAGCCGCCGTACAGCGACCGCGAGGCGTGGTGACCGGGCGGACGGCAGAGCCCGTACGCCACCTGCTCACCCGCCAGCACCGCGTTGGCGGTGGTGAGCGCCGTGTCGACCGCGGAGCGGGCGGCCTCGTACGTCGTGGCCGTCAGCGGCGTGGTGGTCTCGAAGCACCACCATCCGAGACGTGCGCTGATCGATCGGGGCTCGACGGCCGGCCCCATGCCGTCACGCAACGCCGACATCGCGAACAGATCGGGAACCACATCGTGGGTCCGACCGTGATGGCGCTGGTACTCGGCCCACGCGGTCTCGAGGAAGCGGATCAACCCGCTGTCGTGCACCGCCTCGATCGGGGCGGTGCCCCAGTCGTCGGGGGCCACGAAGTCGAAAAGCGCGTCGGCCGCCAACGCCGCCTGGATGATCTCGGCTCGCCCCGGGTGCTCGAAGGGGGGCTGGAACCTCGACGCCTCGATCTCGTGCTCGGGATGATGCAACCGGTGCCGAAGTGTGTAGACCACTTTCATCAAGACGATCCTGACTCCATCGGGATCATCCTCGCAGTTCGAGGTGGTTCAGACCAGGACGAGGGTCTCGGTGAGGTACTCCTCGCGGCACTTGGCGCGCTGGAGCTTGCCCGAGGAGGTCTTCGGGAGCGTTCCCGGGTTCACGAGCATCACGTCACGGGGTGGGATGCCGCACACCTCGAGCGTGCGGTGGTGGATGGCCTCGCGCACCGCGTCGAAGTCGTCGTGACGCACCTCGGCCACGACCACCACGCTCTCCTTGCCCTTGTAGCCCTCCATGCCGAACGCGATCACATTGCCGGCACGCACGCCGTCGAGGCCACCCACGGCACGCTCGATGTCCTCGGGGAAGACGTTGCGGCCACCCACGATGATGACGTCCTTGATGCGACCGCACAGGACGAGCTGCCCGTCGAGCAGGTAGGCGAGATCGCCCGTGCACAGCCAGTCGTCGCGGAACAGCGCCGCCGTGGCATCGGGGCGCTTGTAGTACCCGGGCGTGACCGACGTGCCGCGGAGCAGGAGCTCGCCCACGTGGCGCTCGGGCAGCTCCTCGTAGGTGTCGGGATGCACCACCTTCATCTCGAGACCCGGCACGGCGGTGCCGAGCAACGGGAGCCGGCGGGCGCGCACCGCGAGGTCGTCGGGATCGGTCACCTCCACCGGCTTCGCGACGCGATCGCGTTCGAGCACCTCCCGGTCGACGGTGTCGCACCGCAGACCGACGCCGCGCACGGGGAACGTGCCGCCGATGGCGACCTCTGCCATACCGAACGCGGGGAAGACGCTGCCGGCACGGAAGCCGAACGGCTCCGCGGCCTCGACGAAGGCCTCGACGGCCTTGGGATCGACCGGCTCGGCCCCGCTGAGCGCGAGCGTGAGCGTGGACAGATCGAGGTCGGTGGCACGACGCAGTGCTCGGGTGGCGAGCACCCAGGAGAAGTTCGGGCCGGCCGTGGCCGTGCCGCCCCAGTCGGAGATCCACTGCATCCAGTTGCCCGGATGGGCGAGGAAGTCCTGCGGGGCCGCCTGGACGAGGTCGACACCCTTGGTCATCGGCAGGGCCAGGAACCCCACCAGACCCATGTCGTGATAGAGCGGCAACCACGACACCATCACGTCGCCGTCGGCCAGTTCTGCCGCCTCGCTGCAGGCGTCGATGTTGGCCGACAACACCCGGTCGGGGATCATCACGCCCTTCGGCTCACTGGTGGAACCGCTCGTGTACTGCAGGATCACGAGCCGTTCGGGATCGTTCGATGGCACCTCGAGGGCGTCGCCGGAGGGAACACCGGGCGCTCCCGGCAGCACCGCCCGCATCGCTTCGATCGGCGGATCGCCGGGAACCGCCTCGTAGAAGGCCGCCAGCTGATCGTCGATGAGGACCAACTTGGCGTCGCCGTGGCGGATGCGGGCCCGGGTGCCCTCGATGAACGCCTCGAGCGAGCCCATCCGCATCGGGAGGGGGAGCACCATCGAGGCGATACCCGCCATCCAGCAACCACGCACGATGGTCATCAGCTCGCGGCTCGTGGGGCCGAGCACGGCCACGTGATCGCCGGGGAGCAGACCGCGGGCCTGCAGCGCTGCTCCGACCGCTCGGGCTTCGTCGTGGATCTGCCGCCACGAGATCTTCTCGGATCCGTGGGCGCCCATCACCGACCTCCCGACGAAGCGGACGCCGGTTCCGGAGTCGGCGGCCTGTTCCAGACGGTCGATGGTCGACATGGGCGAATCCATGGGTGTCGACGCTACTGCCATCCGGTGCGGGTCGGCGTGTCCCACGGCCGGTGCGGGGACGAACCCGGGGTGACCGCCGACAGCCGGCCGCGCTGCGCCCCGAGGGCTCCCCCTAGGCTGCGGCACTGTGAACACCGACACCACGAACAGCGACGGGATCCGTACCGACGGCACCGACGCGAGCACTCCACCCCACCGGTACACGGCCGCGGTGGCCCAGGACATCGAGCTCCGCTGGCAGGCGTGGTGGCAGGAGCACGGCACGTTCGAGACCCCCAACCCGGCCGGGCCGCTGGCTGAGCCCGAAGCACTCGAGCAGCGGGGCGAGAAGCTGTTCGTGCTCGACATGTTCCCCTACCCGTCGGGTACCGGCCTCCACGTGGGGCACCCACTCGGGTTCATCGGTACCGACGTGTACAGCCGCTACCAACGCATGACCGGACGCAACGTGCTGTACACGATGGGCTTCGACGCCTTCGGCCTCCCGGCGGAGCAGTTCGCGGTGCAGACGGGACAGCACCCGGCGATCACGACCGACCAGAACGTGGCCAACATGCGCCGCCAGCTCCGTCGACTCGGACTGTCGCACGACCCGCGTCGCAGCATCTCGACCACCGATCCCGACTACTACCGATGGACCCAGTGGATCTTCGGGCAGATCTTCGACTCCTGGTACGACGCCCACGAGCAGCGCGCCCGTCCGATCGCCGAGCTGGTCGAGGCGTTCGAGTCGGGGAGCCGGCCCACCCCCGACGGCCGCGCCTGGTCGGAGCTGACACCCGACGAGCAGCACGACGCGATCGACGGGCATCGGCTCGCCTACGTCAGCGACGCGCCGGTGAACTGGTGCCCGGGTCTCGGCACCGTGGTGGCGAACGAGGAGGTGACCGCCGATGGTCGCAGCGACCGCGGCAACTTCCCGGTCTTCACGCGCACCATGCGCCAGTGGATGATGCGGATCACCGCCTACGCCGATCGGCTGATCGACGATCTCGACCTGCTCGACTGGACCGACGCGATCAAGACCATGCAGCGCAACTGGATCGGTCGCAGCACGGGCGCGAACGTCCACTTCGACACGCCGGCCGGGCGCCTCACGGTGTTCACCACGCGCCCCGACACGCTGTTCGGCGCCTCGTTCATGGTGCTCGCTCCCGAGCACCCGCTCGTCGACGCGCTCACCACCCCCGACCACGCCTCGACGGTGGCCGACTACCGTCGCACCGCCGGCGCGAAGAAGGATGTCGACCGGCAGGACGAGAGCCGCGAGAAGACCGGTGTCCCCACCGGATCGTCCGCGGTGAACCCCGTCACCGGGCACGAGATTCCGATCTGGATCGCCGACTACGTGCTCATGGGCTACGGCACCGGCGCCATCATGGCCGTGCCGTGCGGCGATCAGCGCGACTTCGAGTTCGCCAGGCGGTTCGGGCTCGCCATCCCCGCCATCCAGCGACCGCCCGACAGCTGGTTCGAGCGCCATGGCATCGAGCCGACGCTCGACACCACGGCGTGGCCCGAGGCGTTCGTGGGCGATGCACCGTACGTGAACTCGGCGAACGACTCGCTCGACCTCACCGAGGTCACCGAGGTGGCCGAGGGTGTCCGGCTCACCAACGAGTGGCTCGAGGCGCACGGGAACGGAGCGGCCACCGTCACCTACAAGCTGCGCGACTGGCTGTTCAGCCGTCAGCGGTACTGGGGCGAACCGTTCCCCATCGTGTACGACGCGAACGGCCGGCCACACCTGCTGCCCGACGAGCAGCTGCCGGTCGTGCTCCCCGACACCGACAGCTTCTCACCACGCACGTTCGACCCCGACGACGAGTTCTCGAACCCCGAGAGCCCCCTCGACCGCCTCGACGCCTGGGTCGATGTCGAGCTCGACCTCGGCGACGGCCCGACGCGTTACCGCCGCGACACCAACGTCATGCCGCAGTGGGCCGGTTCGTGCTGGTACGAGTTGCGCTACCTCGATCCCACCAACGACGAGGCCTTCGTCGATCCCGACGTCGAGCGCTACTGGATGGGCCCGCGCACCGATGTGCGCCCCGATCATCCGGGGGGCGTCGATCTCTACGTGGGCGGCGTGGAGCACGCAGTGCTCCATCTGCTGTACGCGCGTTTCTGGCACAAGGTGCTGTACGACCTGGGCCACGTGTCGTCGAAGGAGCCGTACGCGCGCCTGTTCAATCAGGGCTACATCCTGGCCGATGCCTACCAGGACACCCGGGGCATCTACGTCGACGCCTTCGCCGTGACCGAGCGCGACGGCGAGTTCTTCCACGACGGCCAGCCCGTCACCCGCGAGTGGGGGAAGATGGGCAAGAGTCTGAAGAACGCCGTCTCACCCGACGAGATGTACGAGCAGTACGGCGCCGACACGCTCCGGCTCTACGAGATGGCCATGGGACCACTCGACGCGTCCCGCCCGTGGGAAGCGCGCGACGTGGTCGGCATGTACCGGTTCCTCCAGCGGCTCTGGCGTGCTGTGATCGACGAGCACACGGGTGCGATCACCGTGGTCGACACACCGGCCGACCCCGACACCCGTCGGCTGCTCCACCGCACGATCGACGCCGTCGCCACCGAGATGGCCGCGCTGCGGTTCAACACCGCCATCGCCAAGCTCATCGAGCTCAACAACCACGTGACCAAGCTCGACGCCACGCCGCGCGAGGTGGCCGAGCCGATGGTGCTGATGCTCGCGCCCCTGGTTCCCCACGTGGCCGAGGAGCTGTGGTGCCGGCTCGGCCACACCGACACCGTCACCTACGAGCGGTTCCCCGCGGCCGATCCCGAACTCCTCGTGGACGACACGGTCGAGTACCCGGTCCAGGTGAACGGCAAGGTGCGGGGTCGCATCACCGTGCACGCCGACGCCGACGCCGCGACCGTGGAGGCCCTGGCGCTGGCCGACGACAAGGTGGTGGCCGCCATCGGCGGGGCCGCACCGAAGAAGGTCATCGTGGTGCCCGGACGCATGGTCAACGTGGTCGTCTGACGGCCGGCCGGCCGGCTCAGGGCAACGGCGCAGTGGTCGTCGGCACGGGCGGAGATCCGACCGCGACCGCCGGCTCGTCGTCGGGTGGGATGGGTGCCGGTTCGGTGGGTGCCGGTTCGACCACGGGCGCGGTCGTGACGGGCACGGGGGGTGGGCCGACCTCGACCTCCGGGTCGGGCTCGGTAGCGGGTGGAGGCGTGGGTACGGGCGTGGGTGATGGTGAGGGTGCCGGGAGCGACTCGTCCTCGGACTCGGTCGTGGAGGACGGCAACGGCGAGACGTCGAGGCCGGCTGCCGGTGGTACCGGCCCCGACCAGCCCGACTCGAGGAACACACTGTCGACCCCATCCTCGATGCCGGCCTGATCACCGGCCTGATCACCGGCGTCGAGAACGGTGTCGAGCTCGGTGCCGCCGGCGTTCTCGGCGGTGTCAGCGCTGGTGTCGAGGGTGTCCGCCACGGTCAGCGATGGCGGCTCGGTGCTGTCACCCGTGGTGGCGGCCACGGCCGTCACGGCCAGACCGACGACCACCGCGCCGCTCACGAACAGGCCGACCATCACCTTGCGCTGGACCTGGGTCGCCCCCATCAGCTCGCCCAACCGGTCGATCACCCGCTCGCCGGGTTCGTCGAGCACCGCGGCCAGTGCGTCGACATCGTCGCGACGCAGCGCGACCACCGGGTCACGCTCGGCGCCACGGAGTCGGCGGATGAGCCGCAGATACGCCGTCAGCATCGACGTGGTGTCGGCGGGCTCGAACGCCTCGGCGACGCCGGCGGTGATGATCTGGCCGGCAGGATCGACCGCGACCGCCATGCGTACCGGCAGGATCGACGCCAGATCGGCGCCGTAGAGCTCGGCGAGTTCGGTGGCATCGGCCACGCGTACCCGGCCGGACTCGATGGCCCGCAGCTCACGGGTCGTGAACCGGCGGTCGCTGCGGCGTGCCAGGGAGCCCAATCCGATGCCCTCGGCCCGCCGGTGCTCGCGCAGCAACGTCGCGAGTCGTCCGGCGAACGCCTCGCTCGCCACATCGACCGTGCCCGGATCATCTGGGCGCTGGCCGTCCGGTCTCGGTGCGGGATCCGCCGCCACGAACGCGATGCTACGCCGTCATGCGGGTCGATCCGTGGAACGCGCCCAGGTCGGGACCTTGGTCCCTTGCCCCCGGGCCCGAACGGCGCGATGATGCAGTTGTTGGTCCGTGAGGTGCTCAACAGGGGCTCAGACCACCACCGCACCCCGGTGCGACTGTGTGGCTCCTGACCCAAGCCTGTCCCCGCTGTCGGGATGCACCTCACGGACCAGTTCGCGTCCCCGTGCCGCGCCCTCGTCCCCGGGGATGGGACCGGTAGGGTCCTGTCGGACACACTGCGAGGGGGAAACTCGCGAGGGGGAGCATGACCACCACCGCAACCACCGACCCACGCCTGCCGGCGGATGCCGACGCCACGGTGAAGCTCATCACCGATGCCGCACCCCGGATGTACACGTGGAACTACGAACGCGACCGTGACCGATTGGTGACGCTGTACGAGAAGGCGATGGGGTCGCAGTGGAACTCGGTCACCGATCTCGACTGGTCGACCGACGTCGATCCGGAGCGGCTGGCCCACGACTCGGCCCAGCAGTCGGTGATCGTGCAGGTCGCCCGGGCAGCCGCCGATCTCGCCGGGTCTCCGTTCGCGTCATGGGGCGAGCGCGAGTTCACCCAGCTGTCGATCGAGTCGCTCGAGGCGCAGCTGTCGCAGTTCATGCACGGCGAGCAGGGCGCCATGATCGTTGCCGCCAAGATCACCGAGACCGTTCCGTGGATCGACGCCAAGTACTACGCCGCCACCCAGACCATGGACGAGGCACGCCACACCGAGGTGTTCGCGAAGTACCTCCACACGAAGCTGGGTGACGCCTATCCGATGAACGCCCCGCTCGAGGCCCAGATCACCGCCCTCGTCGAGGACAGCCGCTGGGACATCGCCTATCTCGGGATGCAGATCGTGATCGAGAGCCTCGCCCTCGCAGCGTTCGGTTCACTGCTCCGCTGGACCGAGGAGCCGTTGCTCCGCAAGCTGCTCCGCTACGTGCTGGCCGACGAGGCCCGCCACGTGGCCTTCGGTGTGCTCAGCCTCTCGGAGTACTACGAGCACCTCAGCGCGGCCGAGCTCCGCGACCGCCAGGAGTTCCTGGCCGAGAACACGATCCGCAACCGCACGCGCTCCACCACCCCCGAGATCTGGGAACGCATGGGTCTCAGCGTCGAGACCGCGATGCCGTACCTGTCCGAGGCGGCGGCGTCGCTCGACAAGTCGGTCTTCACCGGGTTCAACGACGCCTTCTTCTCCAAGCTCGTCCCGAACGTCCGCAAGCTCGGGCTCCTCGACGCCAACGACGGTCACCTGCGCCGGCTCTGGGCCGACGCCGGCCTGATGAAATGGGAGTTCGCCGACGACACCGCCACCGACTACGAGTCGTACGACGCCGTGGCGGCCGACCGGGCGGCCGAGGTCTGACCGTTCTGCGAGACTCCTCACCGTGACCTCCACCATCCTCATCTGCACCGATGGCTCCGACCATGCCATCGCGGCAATCGAAGTCGGTCTGCCGCGCCTCGCCACCCACGACCGGATCGTGCTCGCCACCGTGCTCGACACCCTCGACGAGTCGCTCGTCACCGGTGTCTCCGGCTTCGGGGCCGGCTCCATCACCCCCGAGCAGTACGCCCAGCTCGATCGGCAACGGCGCCGTGACGCGGTCGATCTGCTCGCGGACACCACTCGCCGCTGCGGACTCGACCACGACGTCGAGACGGTGCTCCTCGAGGGGGCGCCGGGCGCGGCGATCTGCGACGCCGCGACCGAGCTACGTGCCGACGTGATCGTGATGGGCAGTCGCGGACGAGGCGGACTGCGCCGGGCCGTGCTGGGGTCGGTGTCCGATCATGTGATCCGCCACGCACCGTGTCCGGTGCTGATCACCAACGTGCACCACGACGACGACTGAGCAGGACGCTCCCCACGAATCGTCAGGATCTGTTCAAGTCATCGACCACTGGTGCCGATGGCTGCATGTGTTCCTGAGTCCCGATCTCGTGGTCACCCGTCCACCGGTTCACTCCGACGGCACCGGGCGACGCATCGACCACGGCTCGCGGGCCTCCTGGCTCGCTCTCGGCGTGTTCATGATCCTCATCGGGTTCCACGCCGCCCGAGTGGTCGGCGACCTCACGTACGTGGCGGTCCTCGCGGCCGGGCTGGCCTGTGGCGTCGTCGGCCTCCGTCGCCACCGCCCGACGGTGATGTTGCCGTGGATCATGATGATGTCGACCGCCGTGCTGTTCGCCATTGCCGGGGTGATCCGCCAGGCCACCGAGGCCACCGGCGACCTCTCGAACGAACGCTCGCTGCTCCCCGATCTGTTCGCCCTCCCCGGGTACATGCTCTTCGTCACCGCCGTCTACCTCCTGCTCCGTTCACGCGAGGCCGACCGCGAGCCGGGTGCGGTGCTCGACGGCATCATGATGACCGCCGCCGCCGCGCTCGTGGTGTACGAGGTCCTCATCGCTCCCACGCTGGGCACGACCGACGCGTGGCTGATGGCTCGGCTCGCCGTGGCCGTCTACCCCATGATCTCGCTGTGCCTGATCGCGCTGGCCGCCCGCCTGGCGTTCAGTCCCGGCGACCGCACGATGGCGTTCAACCTGCTGCTGCTCGGCACCATCAGCCTCCTGGTGGGCGACGTGGTGTTCGCCTTCGGCGAGATCGGTACGTTCCAGGCACCGCAGGCACTGCTCGAGATCCCGTACCTCCTGGTACCTGCACTGCTCGGCTCGGCCGTGCTCCACCCGTCGATCACCAACGTGAGCACACGGGCAACGCGCACCAGCCACCAGCTCGGACGCGGCCGGTTGAGCCTGGTCGCCATCGCACTGCTCGCGCCGCTGGTCGTGATCGCCACGCACACGGCCGAGAGCGGCCGTACCGGCGCCCTGGTGCTGTCGGGCATCCTGTCGGTCACCGCCATCTTGCGGCTCGTGTCGGCGATGCGTGCCCAGGCCGCGTCGGAGGACCGCCTCTACCATCAGGCCACCCACGACGAGCTGACCGGCCTCCCTGGCCGCTCGCTGGTGCTCGAGACCACCGATGCGTTCATCGCCCGCGGCCGCGGTCCGGTCTCGGTGATGTTCCTCGACATCGACGAGTTCAAGATGGTCAACGATTCGATGGGCCACGTGATGGGCGACCGACTGCTCGTCCTGGCGGCCGAGCGCCTCTCGGGCTGTGTGCGTGAGGGTGATCTGGTCGGCCGCATCTCGGGTGACGAGTTCATCGTGGTGACCGCCGATCTCGATCCCATCGGCGTGTCCGCGCTGGCCGAGCGCATCAGGACCGTCCTGAGCGAGATGTTCGTGCTGGGCGAGAACGAGGTGTTCGTGTCGGTGTCGATCGGCGTGAGCATCGCCGATGACGTGACGAGCACCGCCGCCACCTTGGTCCAGGAAGCCGACACGGCGATGTACCGCTCGAAGGACTCCGGCAAGAACACGATCACCGTGTTCGACACATCGATGCGCGAGCGGATCGCCCGCCGCGTCGATCTCGAACGACTGCTGCGCCACGCGCTCGACGAGCGCGAGGTGACCGTTGCGTACCAACCCGTCGTGATCGGTCCGAGCGGCCGAGTGCACGGGTTCGAGGCGCTCGCCCGCTGGAACATCGACGGGGTCGCGATCTCGCCGGTCGAGTTCATCCGGATCGCCGAGGAGTCCGGCCTGATCGTGCCCCTCGGCAACTACGTCCTCGACGAGGGGTGCCGGCAACTGGCGCACTGGCGCCGCACGATCCCGGGGGGCGAGTCACTGCAGCTCTCGGTGAACCTCTCACCCCGCCAGATGCGGGCCAGCGACATCGTCGACGTGGTGGCCGAGGCGCTCGATCGCCATCGGCTGCCCGGGGAGGCGCTGTGGCTGGAGATCACCGAGAGCGTGATGATGGAGGATTCGCTCACCACGGTGGCCGTGATGTCGGGCCTGCGGAGCCTGGGCGTTCGCCTCGCCGTCGACGACTTCGGCACCGGCTATTCGTCGCTGTCGTACCTCAAGCGCTTCCCGGTGTCGCGGGTCAAGATCGACCGGGCGTTCGTGTCAGGTCTCGGTCAGCACCAGTCGGACTCCTCGATCGTCGAGGCGATCATCGCCATGGCCGAGGCACTCGACCTCGAGCCGGTGGCCGAGGGTGTCGAGACCCACGAGCAGGCTCGGCGGCTGGGTGAGCTCGGGTGCTCGTTGCTGCAGGGATTCCTCTTCAGCCGGGCTGTGCCCGCCGAGGAGGTGCCGTCGATGGTCGCGCTCATCGGTCCACCCGGGGGGCGGCGAGCGATCCGTCCGCGTCGATGCCCCACCACCCCCACGAGGGGGTGACGGCCGCACCCGTCAGCGGTGCGGGGCGACGGGGATCGGCTCGGGCAGCTCGGCGGCGTACCAGGTCTGCCGGTCGAGTACGGCGAACGTCGAATGCGGGAAGTTCTCGGCGATCCGCTTCGTGATGGTCTCGGCATCGAACGTCAACCGGTTGAAGTCGCACACGTCCCACACGAGCACGCCGCTGTCGCGTGCGACCACCTGCCACAGCTCGGTCGAGAGGCGGCTGAACAACGTGAGCCCACGCACGCCGGGCGACACCATCACGAGGATCCCGAAGTAGATCGCGTTGCGTGCACCGTGCTCGGGGTACGAACGGCGCAGGTACCTCGGCGAGATCTGCGGGACCTCCTCGAGGCTGTTGGTCACCATCGCGAGGCCGACCGGCTCTCCGCCCTGCCACCCCACGATCTTCAAGATGCGCGGGTTGGCGAACTCTTCCAGCATCTCGTCGCGCGTGTACAGGTGCTGCAACACGGCCAGCTCCTCGAGCGGCTCGAAATTCTGGTGGTAAGCCTTCCACAGCGCCTCTGCCGTTTCCCCCGTGACCGACGTCTCGTGGGTGATGATGGTCGGCGGTGCGGAGCGATGTTGCTCCAGGATCGACC
>REDU01000052.1 GCA_007693335.1 Ilumatobacter sp.
CGATATGACCCATCGTCCCAATATTCACATGGGGCTTCGTACGCTCGAACTTCGCTTTGCTCATGGCAGCATCGACTCCAATGTCGTCTTCAGTTGTCGGATCTGTGGGTTGTCAAAGAACTCGAGCCGTGGGCGATCACTCGCCGCGGACACGCTTCACGATGTCGGATGCAATTCCTTCAGGTACCTGCTGGTAGCTGTCGAACTGCATCGTGTAGGTCGCGCGACCCTGGGTGCGCGACCGGACGTCGGTACTGTAGCCGAACATCTCCGAAAGGGGAACCTGCGCGCGCACCACTTGGGTGTTGCCGTTGGCCTCCATCCCCTCGATGCGGCCACGCCGGCTCGAGAGGTCGCCCATCACATCGCCCATGTACTCCTCGGGCGTCACGACCTCGACGCCCATGATGGGCTCGAGCAGCACGGGCTTGGCCATCTCGGCGGCCTTCTTGAAGCCCATCTGACCGGCGATCTTGAACGCCATCTCCGAGGAGTCGACGTCGTGGTACTGGCCGTCGACCAGGCTCACCTTGACGTCGACCACCGGGTAGCCGGCGAGCACGCCCGAGTCGAGCGCGGCCTGGATGCCCTGGTTGGTCGGCTGGATGTATTCGCGCGGCACCTTGCCGCCGGTGATCTTGTCGGCGAACTCGTACCCGCCACCCGGGTTGGGCTCGATGGTCAGCTTCACCACGGCGAACTGGCCGGAACCACCCGACTGCTTGATGTGGCGGTACTCGACCGAGTCGACCTGGCGGGTGACCGTCTCGCGATAGGCCACCTGCGGCTTGCCGACGGTGGCCTCGACGCTGAACTCGCGCATCATGCGGTCGACCAGCACCTCGAGGTGCAGCTCGCCCATACCGGAGATGACGGTCTGGCCGGTCTCCTCGTCGCTGCGGATCCGGAACGTCGGGTCTTCGTCCGACAGCGACTTGAGCGCCTTGCCGAGTTTGTCCTGATCGCTCTTGGTCTTGGGCTCGATGGCCACGTGGATGACGGGCTCGGGGAACTCCATGCGCTCGAGGATCACGGCGTGCTCGCGGTCACAGAGCGTGTCGCCGGTGGTGGTGTCCTTGAAGCCGAGACCGGCCACGATGTCGCCGGCCATCGCCACGTCGAGGTCTTCACGCTGGTTGGCGTGCATCAACAGGATGCGGCCGAGGCGCTCACGGCGCTCCTTGGTGGAGTTGAAGACCTCGTCGCCCTTGTTGATCTCGCCGGAGTAGACCCGGAAGTAGGTGAGCTTGCCGAACGGGTCGGCCACGATCTTGAACGCCAGCGCGGCGAACGGCTCGTCGCTGGGACCGCGGGTGAGCTCTTCGTCACCGCGCAGGTTGGTGCCATGGGCCGGCTCGATGTCCATCGGCGACGGCAGGAAGTCGATCACGGCGTCGAGCATGGGCTGGACACCCTTGTTCTTGAACGCCGATCCGCACAGCACGGGAACGAAGTCGTTGGCGAGCGTGCCGGCGCGGATGGCCCGCTTGATGTCGGCCTCGGAGACGTCTTCTCCCCCGAGGTACTTCTCCATCAGCTCGTCGTCGCTGGTGGCGATGGTCTCGAGGAGCGCTTCGCGGTACTCGTTGGCCTGGTCGACCATGTCGGCGGGGATGTCGACCTCGTCCCACGTCGCGCCGAGCTCCTCGTCACGCCAGACGAGGGCCTTCATCCTGATGAGGTCGACCAGCCCGATGAAGGGGGTGGACGACTCGGGGCCGCCGGCACCGATGGGCAGGTGGATCACCGCTGTCGTGGCCTGCAGGCGATCCTTGACCATCTCGACGGTGCGGAAGAAGTTGGCGCCGATGCGGTCCATCTTGTTGACGAAGCACATGCGCGGCACGTTGTACTTGTTGGCCTGACGCCACACGGTCTCGGTCTGGGGCTCCACGCCGGCCACCGAGTCGAACACCGTGACGGCACCGTCGAGCACGCGGAGCGACCGCTCCACCTCGATGGTGAAGTCGACGTGGCCCGGGGTGTCGATGATGTTGATGCGGTGGTCGTTCCACACGCACGTGGTGGCCGCCGAGGTGATCGTGATACCACGCTCCTGCTCCTGGGCCATGTGGTCCATGGTGGCGGCGCCATCGTGGACCTCACCGATCTTGTAGCTCTTGCCGGTGTAGTAGAGGATGCGCTCCGTCGTCGTCGTCTTGCCGGCGTCGATGTGCGCCATGATGCCGATGTTGCGGGTGCGCTCGAGCGGGAACTCTCGCTTGGCCATCGTCAGGTCTACTTCCGTGAATCAGTGGGGGGAAACGGGGCCGCACCGGTGGTCAGATGGCCACGGGCACGGCGGTCGAGTGTACCGGCGCCCGCTCCATCATCATCGGTGGGCGACGCGGATTCGGACCGGGTGACGAAGGAGTTCAGCGGCCGTGCGTGATGTAGTCGAACAGCGCCTTGTTCTCGTTGACGAGCTCGCCCAGCCGGGCCTTGACGACGTCGCCGATCGAGACGATGCCGCCGAGGTGCCCGTGGGCGTCGACCACCGGCAGGTGGCGGATGCGGCGCTCGGTCATGAGCGACATCAGACGCTCGACCCCGTCGGCCGACGAGCACGTGACGACGTCGGTCGACATCACCGATCCCACGGTGCGTCCGAGCGCACCCGAGCCGTGCGCGGCCAGTGCCCGGACCACGTCTCGTTCCGACACGATGCCCTCGATGGCCCGTCCGTCACCGGAGACCACGAGCGCGCCGACACCCTTGTCGCGGAGCAACTGGGCGACGTCGGCCAGGCTGGCAGCCTGGGTGGTGGTGGCGACGTCGTCGCCCTTGCCGGCCAAGATCGACTGCACGTTCATCGTCGTTCCCCTCGAGCGCTGATGATGACCCCCTGGCGGGAGATGCTAGTGCACTCGTGAATGCAGGTGATCGCGGGCACCGACCTCGGGCGTTCTCACTGCGCGAATGTCAACGACCGCGCCCCTGAGCCCACGTCAGTTCCGGTCGGGCGGTCGATGCCGCCGCGACCTCACCAGCGGTAGTGGGCGAACGCCTTGTTCGACTCGGCCATCTTCTGCATGTCGTCGCGCTTCTTCATGGCGGCGCCGAGGCCGTTGGCGGCGTCCATGAGCTCGTTGGCGAGGCACTCGGCCATCGTCTTCTCACGACGGGCACGGGCGAAGTCGACCAGCCAGCGGATGGCGAGGGTGCTCGAGCGGCGGGGACGAACCTCGACGGGCACCTGGTAGGTGGCACCACCGACGCGACGGCTGCGCACCTCGAGTGGGGGCTTGACGTTCTCGATGGCCCGCTTCACCGTGTCGATGGCCGGCTCTTCGGTCTTGGCCTCGATGATGTTCATCGCGTCGTAGACGATCTTCTCGGCGATGCTGCGCTTGCCGTGCAGCATGACCTTGTTGACGAGCTGGGTGACCTGGACCGACCGGTAGATCGGGTCGGCGACGAGATCGCGGCGGGGGGCGGGGCCCTTACGAGGCATGGGTCACTTCTCCGTCTTGGCGCCGTAGCGGCTGCGCGACTGCTTGCGGTTCTTCACACCGGCCGCGTCGAGCGCGCCCCGGATGATCTTGTAGCGCACACCGGGCAGATCGCGAACACGACCGCCGCGCACGAGCACGATCGAGTGCTCCTGCAGGTTGTGGCCCTCGCCCGGGATGTAGGCGGTGACCTCGACGCCACTGGACAGACGCACGCGTGCGACCTTGCGGAGCGCGGAGTTCGGCTTCTTGGGGGTGGTGGTGTACACGCGGGTGCAGACACCACGGCGCTGCGGCGACCCCTTGAGGGCCGGCGTCTTCGACTTGGTGAACTTGGAGGATCGTCCCTGTCGGACGAGCTGCTGAATGGTTGGCACGCAATGTCTCCGTACGTCGGTGTGCTCGAACTCGCGAAATCTGGTGCTGCGCACCGAACGGCACACAGGACCCTGCAATGTTAGGGCGGGGGGATGCTGACACCAACCCCGCCGGCGCGTCAGGCGTCGGCAGCGGGCGCCGGGGTGGCGGCACCGTCGCCGTTGCCCTCGGCGCCGTCGTAGTCACCGTGGAGGCCGGCCAGGAAGGCAGCCGGATCCTCTTCACCCTCGGACGAGTAGTAGGTCATCGGCTCGTAGTCGGGGGCGTCGATGGAGAACTCGCGGTACTTCATCATGCCGGTGCCGGCCGGGATGAGCTTGCCGATGATGATGTTCTCCTTGAGACCGATCAGGCTGTCGCCGCGGCCGTCGATGGCGGCCTCGGTGAGCACCCGGGTGGTCTCCTGGAACGACGCGGCCGACAGCCACGAGTCGGTGGCCAGCGACGCCTTGGTGATGCCCATGATCTCGGGCCGACCCTCGGCAGGACGCTTGCCCTCCTCGACCATACGACGGTTGGTGTCGCGGAAGTTCTTGGAGTCGACACGCTCGCCCGGCAGGAAATCGGTACCGCCCGGCTCCTGCACGCCGATCCGGCGGGTCATCTGACGCACGATCAGCTCGATGTGCTTGTCGTGGATCGACACACCCTGGTCGCGGTACACGCGCTGCACCTCTTCGACCAGGTACAGCTGGGTCTCGCGGATGCCCTTGATCTCCATCAGCTCCTTCGGATCGAAGGGGCCATCGGTGAGGGGGTCGCCGGCTTTGACCTCGTCGCCGTCGTGCACGATCGGGCGGGCGCCGAGCGGCAGCACGACCTCGTGCTCCTCGCCCTCGTCGTCCACCACGGTCACGGGGATGCCCTTGCCCTCGTCCTCGCCGAGACGGAGCACACCGGTGGCCCGGGCCAGGCGGGCCGAGCCCTTCGGGGTGCGCGACTCGAACAGCTCGACCACGCGGGGCAGACCACCGGCGATGTCCTTACCCGCCACACCACCGGTGTGGAAGGTACGCATCGTCAACTGGGTGCCGGGCTCGCCGATCGACTGGGCGGCGATGACACCGACGGCCTCGCCGAGTTCGATCTCCTTACCGGTGGCCAGCGAACGGCCGTAGCACAGCGCGCAGATGCCGAGTTCGGCGTCGCACGTGAGCACCGAACGAACCCGGAGGCGGTCGATGGCCGGGTCGTCGCGGAGGGCTTCCATCTCCTCGTCGCCCACGAGCGTGTTGCGCGTGAGCACCGTGCGACCATCGGCCAGCGGGGCCGAGAGCGTGACGTCGTTCAGCAGCGCCCGGCCGAACAGCTTGGTGTCGAGGTACCCGCGGGTGGTCACGGTGTCGGGAGTGATGTCTTCGATCCAGACACCGAGGTTGGTCCCGCAGTCGGGCTCGCGCACGATGAGCTCCTGGGCCACGTCGACGAGGCGACGGGTCAGGTAGCCGGAGTCCGCGGTACGCAGAGCGGTGTCGACCAGACCCTTGCGGGCGCCGGGAGTGGCGATGAAGTACTCGAGCGTCTCGAGCCCCTCACGGAAGTTCGACTTGATCGGTCGGGGGATCATGTCACCACGGGGGTTGGCCACCAGACCGCGCATACCGGCGATCTGGCGCATCTGGGTCATGTTGCCGCGGGCGCCCGAGCTCACCATCATGTCGATGGGGTTGAACTTCTCGGCCTTGAACGCGGCGTCCATGGCCTCCTGGACGTCCTTGGTGGCGTCGGTCCAGATGCGGACCTCCTGCTGACGCCGTTCGCCGTCGGTGATGATGCCGCGACGGAACTGGGTCTCGACCTTGTCGGCCTGCTCCTCGTACGAGTCGAGCAGGGCGCGCTTGGCGACCGGGGTCTTGACGTCGTCGATCGAGACGGTGAGGCCGGACTGCGACGCGAAGCGGTAGCAGAGGTCCTTCACCGCGTCGAGCGAGTGCGCCACGATGGTGGTCGGGTAGTTCTCCGAGAGGCGCTCGACGATCACGCCGAGCTCCTTCTTGGCCACCGTGCCCGAGACGTGTCCGTAGCGCTCGGGGTAGTCGGTGGGGAGGGCCTCCTCGAACAGCGAGCGTCCGGCGGTGCTGGCGAAGGGCTCGCCGTCGACCGGGCGCACGGTGATCGCGGCGTGCAGATCGAGGCTTCCCTCGTCGTAGGCGCGCAGCACCTCCCACAGGTGACGGAACACGCGGCCCTCACCCTTGGCGCCCTCGAGCTGCTCGGTGAGGTAGTACGCACCGATCACGAGGTCCTGGGTGGGGGTCACGATGGGGCGACCCGACGCGGGCGACAAGATGTTGTTGGCACTCAGCATGAGCACCCGGGCCTCGGCCTGGGCCTCGGCCGACAGCGGCACGTGGATCGCCATCTGGTCACCGTCGAAGTCGGCGTTGAACGCCGTGCACACCAGCGGGTGGATCTGGATGGCCTTGCCCTCGACCAGCACCGGCTCGAACGCCTGGATGCCGAGACGGTGCAGCGTGGGCGCCCGGTTCAGCATGACCGGATGCTCCTTGATGACATCGTCGAGCACGTCCCACACCTGCGGGCGACGCCGCTCGACCATGCGCTTGGCGGTCTTGATGTTCTGGGCGAGCTCGAGGTCGACGAGCCGCTTCATGACGAACGGCTTGAACAGCTCGAGCGCCATCAGCTTGGGCAGACCGCACTGGTGCAGACGCAGCGTGGGGCCGGCCACGATGACCGAACGACCCGAGTAGTCGACGCGCTTGCCGAGCAGGTTCTGGCGGAAACGCCCCTGCTTGCCCTTGAGCATGTCGGACAGCGACTTGAGCGGCCGGTTGCCCGGGCCCGTGACCGGACGACCGCGGCGACCGTTGTCGAACAGCGCGTCGACGGCCTCCTGCAGCATCCGCATCTCGTTCTCCTTGATGATGTCAGGAGCCTGGAGATCGACGAGCCGCTTGAGGCGGTTGTTGCGGTTGATGACGCGGCGGTACAGGTCGTTGAGGTCGGAGGTGGCGAAGCGGCCACCGTCGAGCTGCACCATCGGGCGCAGCTCGGGCGGGATCACCGGCACCACGTCGAGGATCATCGCCTTGGGGTCGTTGGTACGACGGCCGTGCTCGTCGCGCCGGTTGAACGAGGTGACGATCTTGAGGCGCTTGATCGCCTTCTGGCGACGCTGGGCCGACAGCGGCTTGCGGCCGGAATCGCCCGGCTCGATGGCCTCACGGAGCTTGATCTCCTCCTCGTCGAAGTCGATCCGGTCGATCAGCTGCTTGATGGCATCGGCACCCTTGCCGCCCTCGAAGTACTCGCCGTACTTCTCCGACAGCTCGCGCCACAGCATGTCGTCGTCGATGATCTTGCGCGAGTGGAGCGACCTGAACTCGTCCCAGGTACGCGACACGAGGTCGAGTTCGTTGTCGTACCGCTCGCGCAGTGCCTCGATCTCCTTCTCGGCGTCACGCTTGAGCTTCTTGGTGTCGACACCCTCGGACTCGGCCACCTCGGCCTCTTCCTCGAGCTCCTTGTACCGGCGGTCGATCGCCAGCTCCAGCTCCTTGGCGATGGCATCGCGCTCTTCGAGGTACTCGGCCTCGAGGCTGCTGAGGTCTTCGTGTCGCTTGTCCTCGTCGACCCAGGTGACCAGGTTGGCGGCGAAGTAGATGACCTTCTCGAGCTGCTTGGCCTTGAGCTCCTCCTTGGGCTCGATGCCAGCGAGGAGGTACGCGAGCCACGAACGGGTCCCGCGCAGGTACCAGATGTGCACGACGGGGGCCGACAGCTCGATGTGTCCCATGCGGTCGCGGCGTACCTTCGACCGGGTGACCTCCACGCCGCAGCGCTCACAGATGATGCCCTTGAAGCGGACGCGCTTGTACTTGCCGCAGTAGCACTCCCAATCGCGGGTGGGCCCGAAGATCTTCTCGCAGAACAGGCCGTCCTTCTCGGGACGCAGCGTGCGGTAGTTGATCGTCTCGGGCTTCTTCACCTCACCGTGGGACCACAGTCGGATCTGATCAGCGGTGGCCAGCCCGATCTTGAGCTGGTCGAACATGTTGACGTCGAGCATGTCGAATTTCTCCTCAGTACGCCTTCTGGCGGCGGGCTTCGCGTTCGCGGTCGTCCTCGTCGGTGCCGCGCTCGGGGCGCGAGATGTCGATGCCGAGCTCCTCGGCGGCGCGGAAGACCTCGTCGTCGAGGTCGCGCATCTCGATCTCGGAGCCGTCGTCGGCGAGGACCTCGACGTTGATGCAGAGCGCCTGCATCTCCTTCATGAGGACCTTGAAGCTCTCGGGCACGCCGGGCTCGGGGATGTTGTCGCCCTTGACGATGGCTTCGTACACCTTGACGCGGCCGAGCACGTCGTCGGACTTGATGGTGAGCAGCTCCTGCAGGCAGTACGCCGCGCCGTAGGCCTCGAGGGCCCACACCTCCATCTCACCGAAGCGCTGGCCACCGAACTGGGCCTTGCCGCCGAGGGGCTGCTGGGTGATCATCGAGTACGGGCCGGTGGACCGGGCGTGGATCTTGTCGTCCACGAGGTGGGCCAGCTTCAGGATGTACATGAACCCGACGGTGATCGGGTTGTCGTAC
>REDU01000093.1 GCA_007693335.1 Ilumatobacter sp.
ATCGGCCTGATCGGCCTGATCGGCCGCGGGATCGGCACCGAAGTGTTCCGGCTGGATGTCGTCGAGGAAGACGCGGAACTCGTCGACGGCGTGGTCGATCGCGGCGTCGTCCATCGTCGAATCGGGTTCGGGCTCGGGCGGAGGGAGCGTCCCGGCTTCGGCGAGGACGGCCTCGCTGACGTACAGCGGGGCGCCCACTCGCATCGCGAGCGCGATCGCGTCGGACGGACGGGTGTCGAGCCGCTGTTCTCCGGTCGGGCCGTGCAGTGCCAGGCTGGCGAAGAACGCCCCATCGCTCACTTCGGTGATCTCCGCTTTGTCGATCGCGCCGTCGAGGGACCCGACCAGCGTCGCCATCAGGTCGTGGGTGAGCGGCCGAGGCGAGCGCTGCCCGCTGGCCGCGAGCGCGATCGATGTCGCTTCGGGGCCACCGATGAAGATCGACAGCAGGCGGTGCGGGGCGTCGTGCTCGCGCAGCACGACCACCGGCATCCCCGAGTTCGTCTCGACGACCAGTGCCGCCAGCTCGACCAATTTCATGACGCCATACTAGCGGCCAATATAGATTTTCTGATATTCCTTGTATCAACTTTTCGGTCAGTCGTGATACCGGTGCTCGACGGCGCGCACCACCCGCATCCGGGCGGTCGCCACGTCGCCGTCGTGGTCGCGCTCGATCGCGGCCAGGTCCGCCGCGAGGGCGGCGTCCTGCAACGCCTCGAGCGCCCACTGGGAGAAGTCGTGGTGGCGGAGATGATGGTCGACGACGCGTTGGTCGCACTGGGAGACGATGTGGTGGAACTCGTAGGTGTTCGCTGCGACCTGACCCGTCGGCCCGCGACGGTCCCGGAAGCTGAAGCGCTTGTCCGCCGGGAGCTCGGCCCGGGCGTACTTGTGCCAGTGTCTGACGTGGGAGGTTCGCCGGGCACTGAGCGTGATCGGCTCGACTCGGCCGTCCGACCCGACCAGGAGCGCCTGTCCGGGACGCAGCTCGGCGAACGCTGCGACCGGGTCGACGTCGGGAGCCGACCCACCGACGCCCGGGTCCCACGCTGCCAGCAGCGCGGCCGTGTCGCCACCCGGCCCGGACCCGGCGCTGTCGGCGTCGGGGCGCGGCGGCAACGCGACGACCATGTCGATGTTCGACATGACCTCGGGGCGGAGGGTGACCGGGTCCCACGTGATGAGGCAGTGGCCCGACGCCGCGAGCAGCGCGCGAGACGCGTCACCGACCCCGAACGGACGGTGGGCCTCGTCGACCATCACCCAGTGAGGTAACCCGGTCTCCCGGCGGACCTCCTCCAGCACCGCCAACAGCGACGCGATGAAGTCGTCCTGCTCGGCCGACCCGAGCATGGAGAGGTCGACGACCACGTTCGCAACAGCTCGACGAACCGGTGCGCTGATCTCCTCCGGGGTCGGGAGGCGGTTCGGACCACCCATCAGGAGCACCCCCGGGAGCGACCCCAGCCCGGTGTGATCGCCCTCGACGTCGATGACGACCACCCTGTACCCGAGTTCGAGCAGTCCCTCCGCGAAGAGGCCACCGACGTACGACTTGCCGGCGTTGCTCCCCCCGACGACGAGCACGTTCGCCGGCGTCCCGGGGAGATGAGCCACCGTCCCGTCGAGGTGTCGACCGATCGGCACCCGCCATCGCTCGGGTCGAACCGTCTGGTGCCCGCTGAGGATCGGGCCACGCAGAAGTGCGGCCACACCCGCACCGTTCGCCTCGTCGAGCACGATGTCGGCTCGGGTCTTCAGCGACGGCACGGCGTTGGCCACTGCCACGCCCACCTCACACGCCTCGAGCAGCGCGTGGTCGTTCTCGGCGTCGCCCACCGCGATCGTGTCGTGGGGTGAGATGCCCAGATCGTCGAGCACCTGTCGCAACCCCACGCTCTTGCTCGCCCCCGCGGGGAGCACCATCATGGCGGCGCGGTTGTACAGGATCTGGCAGTCGAGGCCGAGACGGTGGACCTCCTCGAACACGATCTCACCGTGCGCTGCATCGCAGGCCAGGAGCACCTCACCCCCGCGCACCGGCACGCCACGTCTGGTCAGCGCGTCCTCGAGCACTGACGGAACCGGCGGAACGAGTCGGCGGTGGCCCGTGCGGCCCGACACCACCGTGCCGTTCTCGGCGACGATGGCATCGACGTGGTCGTCCACATCCGGGAAGACGTGACGCAGCTCGGTCAGGATGCGCCCCGTCACGAGCACGACCGCGTGCCCGGCGGCGCGGACGTCGGCGAGCGCGGCGAGGACGTCGTCGTCGGGACGAGCCCCCATGGTGAGCGTGCCGTCGTAGTCGAGCGCGACCGCTCGGAACCTCGGCGCATCCGTCATCGTCCGATCGGCTCCTCTCGTCGCGACACTCCCTCTCACTTTGGCCCGATGACCGGCCTCACGCCAGTCACGAGCGTCCAACCACCAGCACGCGGGACCTTGGACCCTCGTCGGCCACGTCGATCATTGGTGGAATGGAGGCGTGACGGAGAACGATGATCTGATCCGGTGGTTCGACGAGCTGGGACGCGCGGACACACCGCTCGTCGGGGGGAAGAACGCGTCGCTCGGCGAGATGGTCCGCGAGCTCGGGTCGTCGGGGATCCGTGTGCCCGACGGCTTCGCGACGACGGCCGACGCCTACTGGCGGCTGCTCGACGCCAACGACCTGCGCGAACCGATCGCCGACCTGATCGGCGAGCTCCACGACGGCGGTTCCCTCCAGGACGTGGGCGAGCGCATCCGTCAGCTGTTCCTCGACGCCGAGTTCCCTCCCGAGCTGCGCACAGCGATCACCCGGGCCTACGAGGAGCTCGGCGCGCGGCTGGGTCGCGACGCACCCGACGTGGCCGTACGGAGCAGCGCGACCGCCGAGGACCTCCCCGAGGCGAGCTTCGCCGGTCAGCAGGAGTCGTTCCTCAACATCACCGGCGCCGACGCGCTGCTCGAGGCCTGCCGACGGTGCTACGCCTCCCTGTTCACCGACCGCGCCATCAACTACCGCAGCGATCACGGCTTCGACCACCTCGAGGTCGCCCTGTCGATCGGCGTCCAGGAGATGGTGCGTTCCGACCTCGCGAGCGCCGGGGTGATGTTCACGATCGACACCGACAGCGGGTTCCCGCGGGTGGCACTCATCGACGCGGCGTGGGGTCTCGGTGAGTCGGTCGTGGCGGGCACGGTCGATCCGGACGAGTACATGGTGTTCAAGCCCCTTCTCGACCACGCCGGACCCGATCAGGAGGGCGTGCGGCCGGTGATCTCCAAGACGCTGGGTGAGAAGGCCTCGAAGGTCATCTACCGCGCGATCGACGAGACGTCGGGCGGCGACCCGACCGAGGTCGTGGACACCGACGACGACGAGCGCGCCTCGTACGTGCTCGACGACGACGAGATCCTCCAGCTCGCACGTTGGGCCGTGGTGATCGAGGACCACTACGGCATGGCGATGGACATCGAGTGGGCGAAGGACGGCGACCGGGGTGGGCTCTTCATCGTGCAGGCCCGACCCGAGACGGTGCAGGCGCAGCGCGAGGCCTCGATGCTGCGATCGTTCCGCCTCCTGGAACGTGGCGAGGAGCTCGTGAACGGCGTCGCGATCGGCGACGGCATCGCTGCGGGAACCGTGTGCAACCTGTCCAGCCCAGACGACATCGACCAGTTCCCCGAGGGTGCCGTGTTGGTGACCGGGGTGACCGATCCGGACTGGGAGCCGCTCATGAAGCGGGCGTCGGCGATCATCACGGACCACGGCGGCCGCACGTCGCATGCCGCCATCGTCAGCCGGGAGCTGGGGGTGGTGGCCGTGATCGGGACCGGCGACGCGACGTCGCTCCTGACCGACGGCGACGAGGTGACCGTCTCGTGCGCGGAGGGTGACGTCGGCCACGTCTACGACGGCATCCTGGAGTTCGAGGAGAGCGAACTCGACCTGTCCGACGTGCCCGAGACCCGCACCGACATCATGCTGAACGTCGCCAACCCCGCCGCCGCCTTCCGGTGGTGGAGACTGCCGGCGGACGGCGTCGGTCTCGCTCGCATGGAGTTCATCGTCAACAACCACATCAAGATCCACCCGATGGCGCTGGTGCACCCCGACCGCGTCGACGACGAGGCGCGGCAGCGCATCGCCGAGCTCACCGGCGGGCGCGAGGACACGGCCGAGTACTTCGTCGAGCGCCTCGCGTACGCGGTGGGCCGGATCGCCGCGGCGTTCTGGCCCGATCCCGTCGTCGTCCGGATGAGTGATTTCAAGACGAACGAGTACGCCCGGCTGATCGGCGGGGCCGGATTCGAACCATCGGAGGGGAATCCGATGATCGGGTGGCGCGGCGCCAGCCGCTACTACCACCCTGACTACCGGGAGGGGTTCGCGCTCGAGTGCGCCGGGCTGAAGCGGGTGCGCGACGAGATGGGGCTCACCAACACCGTGATCATGATCCCGTTCTGCCGGACCCTGACCGAGGCCGACCAGGTGCTGACGACGATGGCCGAGCACGGCCTGGTCCGCGGTCGGAACGGACTCGAGATCTACGTCATGGCCGAGATCCCGTCGAACATCATCCTGGCGGCCGAGTTCGCCGAGCGCTTCGACGGGTTCTCGATCGGCAGCAACGACCTCACCCAGCTGACCTTGGGTGTCGACCGCGACTCCAGCATGCTGGCGCCCCTGTTCGACGAGACCGATCCCGCCATCACGCGCAGCATCGACGCCCTGATCGTCGCCGCACACGATGCCGACCGCAAGGTCGGCATCTGCGGCCAGCGACCGAGCGACGACCCCGACTTCGCCCGCCTGCTCGTGCGCTCGGGGATCGACTCGATCTCGATCACCCCCGACACGTTCTTGAAGGTCAAGCAACATGTCGCCGATGCGGAGACCGCGGTGAGCGCCGCTGACGTCGGGGAGGAGTGAGCGCCATGACGTCCCTCCCACCGCCACGCGCGCCCGAGAGGTCGTTGCGACGCAGCCGCGACGACCAGGTCATCGCCGGTGTGGCGGCCGGTCTCGGTCGCTACTTCGGCGTCGACCCGGTGGTGGTGCGCATCGCGTTCGTCGTCCTCGCCGTGTTCGGAGGTTCCGGCATCGTCGCCTACATCGTGGGCTGGCTCGTGATCCCCGAGGAGCGGGCCGGCGGCGAGCCCGAGCCGACCGGCGCCGCCTCGTCGGCGAACGCCGGCTCCGTCGTGATCGGGATCGTCCTGGTCACGGTCGGTGGATTGCTGCTCCTCGACCAGTTGGTGCCCGGCTTCCGATCACTGATCGGCCCACTGCTGCTGATCGCGCTCGGGATCGTCGTGCTGTGGAGGATCCGTCGATGACCGACCCGTCGAACGATCCGCGCCACACCCAGACCGGACCGGCGCCGCTCCCGCCCCCGACGGCGCCCGACGACCGCGCTGGTGGCACACCGGACAGCGCGACCACACCTCCGTCCCGGAGGGCCTCGCATCTGGTCGGTGGGCTTCTCCTCCTCGCCGCCGGGGTCCTCTGGCTGCTCGACGTCGCCGACGTCGTCGACCTGCGGTGGCGGGTGATCCTGCCCGCCGGGCTGGTCGTGGTCGGGCTGGCGGTGCTCGTGCTGTCGTTGTGGGGCGGTGCCGGCGAGCTGATCGGGGTCGGCGTGGTCCTGACGGTGCTGGTGATCGCGTCAGCTCTGCTCCCCGACCAACTCAGCGCTCGCGTCGGCGATCAGAACCATCGGCCCGAGACGGTCGTGGAACTGCGCGACCACTACTCGCACGGGATCGGTCAACTCACGATCGACCTGCGCGGGCTCGGCGCCGACGACCTCCCCGACGGCGCCACCATGGGCGCGAGCGTCGGTGTCGGTGAACTGCAGGTCCGGGTCCCACCCGAGCTGACCGTGGTGGTGGTCGCGTCGGCCGGCGTCGGCGAGGTGTCGACGTTCGACCGTTCGAACAGTGGCTTCGCCGTCGACGTCGAGGAGACGCACGGAGCCGACACGGGGGCGGAACTGCGGCTCGAGCTCTCGGTCGGCATCGGTCGGATCGAGGTGACGCCATGAGCACACGGCGCCCCGACACGCGCCGGCCCGACACTGGGGGGATCGTCGCAGGTGTGCTGTTCCTCGTCGCCGGGATCCTGTTCCTGCTCGACGAGCTGGACGTCTGGACGATCCGGTTGAACTACGTGCTGCCGCTGGTGCTGATCGGGCTCGGGCTCGCGCTGCTGATCGGCTGGGTCGTCACCGCGGCGTCCGAACGACACCACTGACCCCCTGCGTCAGCCGGGCGAGCGTGGCGAGCAACTCGCTCGAGGTGGTCCCCGTCTCGAGGTGGCAGACGGCCGCGTCGCCGGCCGTCGCGTCGCCGGCCGTCGCGTCGCCGGCCGCCTCGTCGCCGGCCGTCGCGTCGCCGGTCGCCTCGTCGCCGGTCGGTGCAGCGCCCCCACCGACCACCAGTAGCGGCACGTCGGGATGCAGCCGACGATGCGCCATCGTCAGGTCGTCGGCACTGCCCGGCGGCATCGCGACCACGATCGCGTCGGCCGTTGCCGCCAGCGGACAGGGCTCGCCGCCCATGGCGGGACAGGGTTCGTGGCGCCGACCGGGCCCCGGACAGCCGAGCACCTCGTAGCCGCCGGCCGCGAGATCCGGGCTCCGACCCCACCGCCCACCGGGAACTTCGACCAGCACACGCGGCCGATCGTCTCCCTCCGCCCATCGCGCCATCCGTTCACGGGTCCCGAACACCACGTGCGTGACGGTGTGATCACTCTCGGGGCCGATGGCCGCGCCGCGCCGGCGGGCGATCGCCTGCATCGACCGGTTCTCGGTGAGGATGTCGGCCTCGAGGTTCGGGACACCGTTGGCCGCCGCCTGCTCCACGAGCACATCGAGCAGGTAGGGGCCCAGCCAGCCGCGCCACGCTGCGTCGACGGTCAGCGAGAAGTCGCCGTTGCCGTTGCTCTGCAACACATAGGCGGCCTCGCCCACCAGTTCGCCCGTCTCGGCCACCTCGGCCACGATGCTCGCCCCCTGCTCCCGGCAGCGTCGGATCCAGTCCACCACCCAGCCCTGGGTGGCGCGGTACTGCGTGAAGAACCGACGCCGACGGTCGGTGTCGCTCAGGCCCGCGTACAGCATGATCAGCGCGTCAGCGTCGTCGGCCCGCACCGGGCGGACGATCAACGAGCCGCCGCCGGGCAGCGACAGGGTGACCGGGAATTCCGGCTCCACGGTCTCGGAGGTCACCTCACGATCCTCGCAGGTCGAGTCGCTGCGGTACAGGGGCGGTCAGCGCGGTCCGGCAGGACCTTCGACTCTTGCTTCCGGGCGCCAGCCGGTGCAGCGTGGATGGTGCCCCCACGGGCGAACACCTGCGACCAGTGCACCGGGAGGCGCCGTGCCCCACGACAACGACGACACCCACGACGAAACCGGCAACGACGACACCGGCAACGAGGGCTCGATCGGGATCATCCACAAGACGCCACCGTTCGCGGTCACCCCGAACCTCGCCGACGACCCGGCCCGATGGAGCGCCTTCGACTGGTCGAGCGCCCGCGACGACGTGGCCGGCCTGCCCGACGACGCCGGACTCAACATGGCCTACGAGTGCCTCGACCGGCACGTGGCCGAGGGACACGGCGACCGCGTGGCGATCCGCTGGCTCGGGCGCGACGGGCGCCGGGTCCCGATCACCTACGCGGCGTTGCGGGACTCATCGGCCCGGTTCGCCGGGGTCCTGCGTGCACTCGGTGTCGCCCCCGGCGAGCGGGTGTTCGTCCTCACCGGCCGGGTCCCGGAGCTGTACACCGCCGTGCTCGGCTCCCTGCGCCACCGGGCGGTGGTGTGCACCCTGTTCTCGGCGTTCGGGCCCGAACCCATCCGCCAGCGACTCGAGCTCGGCGACGCACGCGTGCTCGTCACCACGTCGTCGATCTACCGCCGGAAGGTCGCCGGCATCATCGACCAGCTCCCCGACCTCCGGCACGTCCTGCTCGTCGACGACGCCGACGTGGACGGGACGCACACCGACGGCAGCGGGCTCGTCGACGCGCTCGGTCCGCTCATGGCCGCCGTCCAGTACGAGAGCACGATCCACCACACGGCACCCGACGATCTGGCGCTGCTGCACTTCACCAGCGGCACGACGGGGAAGCCCAAGGGTGCGATGCACGTGCACGAGGCGATCGTCGCTCACCGGGCCACGGCCCGCTGGGCGCTCGACCTGCACGAGAACGACGTGTTCTGGTGCACCGCCGACCCCGGATGGGTCACCGGAACCTCCTACGGGATCCTCGCGCCGCTCGCCCTCGGGGTCACGAGCGTGGTCGACGAGGCCGACTTCGACGCCGAGCGCTGGT
>REDU01000072.1 GCA_007693335.1 Ilumatobacter sp.
CCGACTTCGAGCGGCTGGCGCGAACGGTCGATGCCGAGGAGTGGATCGACGATCCACGTTTCGCCACCCGCGCCGGATGGCGCGAGCACATCGACGTGATTCGCGACCGAATCGCGAGCTGGGCAGTCGATCTCGACAACGTGACGGCGTGCCATCGGCTCGCCGCCGGAGGTATCGCTGCGGGGCCATGCCTCAGTGCCGATCAGGTGATCGCCGACGAGCACCTGGCACGGCGCAACATGATCGTCGAGATGCCGCGAGTCGACGGGGTGGCCGATCCGGTCGTCATCCCCGGCAATCCCGTCAAGATGAGTGGGGTCAGCGAGGGCCCCGAGCAGCGCGTGCCGTGGCTCGGCGAGCACACCGACCGGCTCCTGGCCGACGAGCTCGGGCTCGACGGCGACCGGCTGGCCGCCCTGCGCGCCGCCGGTGTGATCGCCTGACGCGCTGCCACCACGGGAAACGAGCGGCCGCACCGGATCATCCACTCGATCCGGCACGACCGCCCGCTGCAGGGATCAGTCGGTCACCACGGCGCCCGTCAGAGCGCGCCGACGGCCTCCAGGTAGAAGCTCCGGTCGACGATGAGGTCCTCGTCGACGGGAGTGTCGAACTCGGTGATGGTGCCGCTGTCGATGAAGAGCTCCTGCACCCGGGTGGTGGTGCCCTCGCGGATCTCCCAGTCCATGACCAGCGATGGGACCTGGCGGAGGTCGTCCACCTCACGACCGATCTCCTCGGCGATGAGATCCATCACCTCGTCGTCGGAGTGATAGTCGCCCTGGAAGAAGGTGTTGACCGTGCGGATGAAGGCCCGTGCGAACGCCACGCCCAACTCGCGGTCCTCGAGCATCCGGGAGCCGTACGAGTACTGCCCGAGCGGTTCGCCCGGCGTCTGTGACGCAGCGAGGAAGTAGTCGGGATCGTCGGCGATGTCGAGCCAGAACGGATCGAGGAGCACGGCGCACTGGACGCCGTCGTTCACGAGCGCCGTGAGCGCGTCGACGTTGGGGATCGCCTCGATCACCGTCTGGGAGATGTCGAGGTCCTGACCCGTGCGACGCTCGATCTCGGCGATGCTGTAATACACCGAGACGGACCCGCGACCCACCGACGACGACCAGGTCACATCCGCGGTCTCGAGGAGATCGGGATCTTCCGGGTTGCTGAACGCGTCGCGACGGCACCACAGGCCGGTCTGGGCCTCGTCGTAGTTGCCGGCATCAGGTGGGAAGTAGTTCCCGAGCGTGGCCCTCACGTCCAAGCCGAGGTTCCCGGCGTTGAAGAGGGCGATCTCGATCCCACCCACGGCCACGTCGACGTTGCCGCTGGCCATCTGGGGCACGGAGTCGGAGTAGGGGATGTTCACGAACTCGATCTCGATGTTCTCCTTCTCGAACTCGCCCTGCGAGATCGCCAGCAGCAACGGCGAGTTGAACTCGAGGCGGAACGCCGACGACACGACGACCGTACGACGCTCGTCGAGCGGCTGCGGGAGCGGATAGCCCGGGTCGCAGCGGGCGACCTCACGCTCGGGCGAGATGATCGCCGGGTCGGTCACCGAGCGCTCGGAACAGCCCTCGACGAAGCCGACGGCCTCGCCCGGATCGTCGGCTGGATCGTCCGTGTCGGCCGGATCGTCCGTGTCGGCTGGATCGTCCGTGTCGGCTGGATCGTCCGTGTCGGCTGGTGCGTCCGTGGCGGGCGGTGCCGTCGTCGCCGGCGTGGCGTCGTCGTCACCGCCACACGCAGCGGCCATCAGCGTGAACGCCGTGGCGAGCGCCACGAGTCGTGGGATCCGGGAACGCGTTGACATGTTGGGGTACCCCCTGTGTGGTGCCGAGCTCAGTGCTCGGCGGTTGGTTGTGTGCTGGGTGTTCGATGGTTGGTGTTGATCTGGTGGGACGGGATGGCGCTCAGAGCACGGTTCGATCGTTCGACGACCAGGGCGTGAGGAGACGGCCGACGACCTTGATGACCGTGACGAACACGACACCGAGCGTGGCCGCCACCAGCAGACCGACGTAGGCCTGCAGCGGATCGAGCACGGTCCGTGCGTTGTTGATCCGATAGCCGATCCCGCGGAGTCCCGGTGAGTAGACGAACTCCACGCCGATGAGGGTGAGCACGGCCACACCTGCGCTCACCCTGAGCCCGAGGAAGATCTGGGGAAGGGCGGACGGGAAGATCACGTGTCGGAAGAGCTGGAACCTCGACGACTCGAACGAGCGGGCTGCCTCTTGCAGCTGGTCGGGCACCGTCATCACGGCCACCATCGACTGCATCCACACGAAGAAGAACACGGTGACGCCGATGACGGCGATCAGCGGCTTGTCGTCGAATCCCAACACGATGAGGAAGATCCCGATCAGCGCCAGCTTGGGCACCGTGTAGAGCGCGTTCAACGTCGGCTCGAGGGTCACCCGGAGCGTTCGGAACATGCCCATCGTGACCCCGAAGAAGAGCCCGAACAGGACGCCCCAGCCGTAGCCCCACAGCATTCGCTGGACGCTGATCCCGATGTCGACCCACCAGTTCCCCTTGGGGTTGTCCTGGAACGTCCGCCGGATCTCGCCCACGATGTCGGTGGGCGCGGGGTAGAAGCGGCGGTCGATCCATCCCGAGGTCGCGGCGATCTGCCACAGGGTCAGCATCACGACGGGGAAGCCGACTGCCAGCACGACGTCGCTGATGCGCCGCCGGCGGAGGAACCGGGCCGGGTCACGGTCGGCTGCAGAGGGGGTCCGACGTTCCGTACGAACCGCAGAGTCCTGATCGGTGATGCTCATACCGTTCCCGCGCTCTCGTCGTCGACCTCGACGCGCAGGAGCTCCCAGAGTTCAGAGGTGAGCTCGGTGAACTCGTGGGAGGTTCGGATCGTGTTGCTACGGGGCCGCTCGAAGGGGACCCGGATGTCGGCGATGATGCGACCCGGCCGCGACGACATCACCAGTACCCGGTCTCCGAGGAGGATCGCCTCGTCGAGGCTGTGGGTGATGAAGAGCACGGTGCGCCGATCCGCCTGCCACAGTTCGAGCAATTCCTCCTGCAGGATCTGGCGCATCTGGGCGTCGAGCGCGGCGAACGGCTCGTCCATCAGGAGGATCTCGGGCTCGACCGCCAAGGCCCGCGCGATCGCGACGCGTTGTTTCATCCCACCCGACAAGGTGTCGGGCCACGACTTGGCGCGCTCGGCCAGGCCGAGCTTGCCGAGGTACTCCATCGCCCGACGGTTGCCCTCCTTCTTGCTCACACCGGCGACGTCGAGGCCGTAGCGGGCGTTGTCGATCACCCGCTTCCACGGGAAGATCGAGTACTCCTGGAAGACCATCGAGGTCGACTGCCCCGACCGGTGTGTCGTGAACTCGATGGTGCCGTCGCTCGGACCGATGAGACCGGCCACCATGCGCAAGAACGTGGACTTACCGCAGCCCGACGGACCCACGATGCACACGAACTCACCGTCGGAGATCGCCAGGTCGACGGGGCCGAGGGCGTGGACGCGCTCGCCGGTGCCACCGAACACCCGGTGGACCCCGGTCGCCACGATCTTGTCCGTCTCCGTGGCGGAGCGTTCAGTATCGACTGATTGCATCCACCCCCCCTTCGTCGAGATCCCATCCGCTCGTGGCGGTCACAGCCTAGGTACATTGACTGTAATCATTCAAGTGATACCGTCTCGGGGATGGTCCAGGGTGACTCGATCTCGGATGCGTCGTTCCGCGCCGTGGTCGATCCCGACGAAGCAGCCGCCTATCGCGAGGCGAAATGGTGGGGCGACCTGGCGCTGGTCGACCACGTGCGGCGACATGCTCGCGAACGACCCACCGACCTCGCATACGTCGCCGACGACGGGTCGCTGACATGGCGACAGTTCGACGAGGCCAGCGACCGCCTGGCACGGATCCTGTGTGCCGAGGGGCTCGTGCCCGGCGAGCGCGTCGCCGTGATGCTCCCTGACGGCGCCACCGTGCACGTGACGTTCATCGCACTCGAGAAGGCCGGCCTCGTCGTGGTGGGCATCGGGGCCAGGGCCGGCACGCGAGAGATCGCGCATCTGCTCGCCACCACCGGGGCGACCACCCTGTTGACCGCCCCGGCACATCGTGGCAGAACCGCTCGACACCTCGTGGACGAACTGGCCGAGTTCGACGCCCGGCTCGACCACCTCGTGGAGGTGCCGTGCCTCGAGGCCGACGTCGTCGCCCCGATCGTGGTCGACGGCACTCCGGTCGACCACGGGCCGGCAGTCGATCTCGACGAACGCCGGATCCGTCCCGACGATCTCTTCATGATCAACTCGACGTCGGGCACCACCGGGATGCCCAAGTGCGTGCTGCACACGCAGAACCGCTGGATCTACTTCCACCAGCTCGCAGCCCGCAACGGGGAGCTGACCGGCGACGACGTGTTCATGTCAGCGGTTCCGGCGCCGTTCGGATTCGGTCTGTGGACGTCCCACTTCAGCCCGATCATCCTCGGCTGCCCCACGGTCGTGAACGAGCGATTCCGTTCGACCAGCGCCATTCACGCCATCGAGCAGTACCGCGTCACCGTGCTGGGGTGCGTGAGCACCCAGTTCCTGATGCTCCTCAACGACTCGTCGCTCGACCGCCACGACCTGTCGTCACTCCGGGTGATGTTCACCGGCGGCGAAGCCGTGCCGACGCACCGGGCGATGGAGTTCGAGGCTCGAACCGGCTGCACCGTGCTGCAGTTCTACGGGTCGAACGAGACCGGACTGCTCTCGGGAACCACCACCACCGACCCGGCCTGGGTCCGGTTCGAGACGGCCGGGCGGATCGTCGACGACATGCAGGTCCGCCTGTACGACGACAACGGGCTCGTCGAGGTCACGGGCGAGGGGCGCCCCGCATGCAAGGGGCCGGCCACCTGCCAGGGCTACCTCGAACAGGAGGCGAACGCCAGCCTGTACACGCCCGACGGCTGGATGCTGATGGGCGACCTCTGCTCGATCGACGCCGACGGATACCTGCGAGTGACGGGCCGCACCTCCGACATCATCATCCGGGGTGGCAAGAACATCAGCGCCGGCCAGGTCGAAGACGAGGTCGGCACCCATCCGGCGGTCGCGATCGCCGGCGCAGTGGCCATCCCCGACGAGGTGTTCGGCGAGCGTGTGTGTGTGTTCGTCGAGTTGCACGACGGAGCCGACCCGATCACGCTCGACGATCTCCGCGATCACCTGATCGAGCGCAAGACCTCGAAGGAACTGATCCCCGAGGCGCTCGTGGTCCTCGATCAACTGCCGCGGTCGAGCGGCGCCAAGATCGCCAAGAGCGACTTGGCGGCCCTCGCCCGCGAACAGGCCGGAACCGCCGCTCCGGACGCGAAGATGTGACGATGAAGCCGTTGCTCGACGTTCGCGACATCCGGACGACCTTCCAGACCAACGACGGTGCCATCCGAGCGGTCGATGGCGTGTCGTTCACGCTCGAGGCGGGCAGGACGATCGGCATCGTCGGCGAATCCGGGTCGGGCAAGTCGGTGCTCGTGCGCTCGATCATGGGTCTGCTCGGTCCCTCGGCAACGGTCGAGGGCGAGGTGCTGATGGATGGGCGCGACATCCGGCAACTGTCGCGCCTCGAGGCGAGGCATTTCTGGGGACCCGAGATCGCGATGGTGTTCCAGGATCCGATGACGTCGTTGAACCCGGTCAAGAAGATCGGCACGGCGATCACCGAGTCCATGCGGTTCCACCTCCGACTCGGCGGGGCCGAGGCCCGGCGGCGGGCGATCGAGCTGCTCGAACAGGTTGGCATCCCCGCGCCGGCCAGACGGCTCGACGACTATCCCCACCAACTCTCCGGTGGCATGCGCCAGCGCGTCACCATCGCCATGGCGCTCGCATGCAGCCCGAAGCTGCTGATCGCCGATGAACCGACCACCGCGCTCGACGTCACCGTGCAGAAGCAGATCCTCGACCTGCTGCACGACCTGCAGCGTGAGTTCCGGATGGGCATGATCCTCATCACCCACGATCTGGGTGTGGTCTCGGGCCGCACCGACGAGGTGATGGTGATGTACGCAGGTCAGGCGGTCGAGCGGGCGCCCACCAGCACGTTGTTCGAATCGGTGCGACACCAGTACACGGCCGCCCTGCTCCGCTCGATCCCCCGCATCGACGACCCCAGTCACACCCGGCTCGACGCGATCGTCGGTCGTCCGCCCGACCTCCGCACCCTCGAGTCGGGCTGCCGGTTCGCTCCCCGGTGCGCCGCGGCCCAGCACCGCTGTCTCACCGACGAACCCGAGTTCGTCCCCCACGACGTTCCCGAGCATCAGGTGAGGTGTTTCTTCCCGGTGGGCACACCCGAGGGCCATCGCGCCCTGTCCGACAACCAGGCGGCCGGCCACGCGGCTGGTGGCGCGCCCCCCAGCATCGCCGTCGCCGGCTGAGCCGCGACCGCTCGCCACCACACGAGAGGAAACGAGACGACATGGCAGGGACCGGCACAGCGCATCTTCGAGACATCGACGACCTCGTCCTGCGCGTCGACGACCTCGTCGTCGAGTTCGCGACCCCCGACCGCCAGGTGGTCCAGGCGGTGTCCGGCGTCAGCTTCGACATTCGCGAGGGTGAGACCCTCGGCATCGTGGGCGAGTCTGGCTGCGGCAAGTCGACCGTCGGTCGAGCGGTGGTACGGCTGATCCAGCCCACCTCGGGCACCGTGGTGCTCGATGGTGTGGATCTGGGTCGACTGTCGAGCGAGAAGCTCCGTCGCGCCCGAACGCAGATGCAGATGATCTTCCAGGATCCCATCTCGTCGCTCAACCCGCGACGCAAGGTGCGAGACATCGTCGCTGAAGGGATCTCCATCTGGGGCGCGGGACCTGATGACGGAACCGATCCCGAAGCACGCCTCGACGAACTGATCGCGGCTGTCGGTCTCGACCCCGAGGCCACGAGGCATCGACGACCGCACCAGTTCTCGGGTGGCCAGTGCCAGCGTGTGTGCATTGCCCGTGCCCTCGCCCTCCGACCCAAACTGCTGATCTGCGACGAGCCGGTGTCGGCGCTCGACGTCTCGGTGCAAGCGCAGATCCTCAACCTGCTCGCCGATCTCAAGCAGGCGTACCGGCTCACGATGCTCTTCATCGCCCACGATCTCGCCGTCGTGAAGAACATCAGCGATCGGGTGCTCGTGATGTACCTGGGCAAGATCTGCGAAGTCGCCGGAGCCGACGACCTGTACGCCCTGCCCGCCCATCCCTACACTCGTGTCCTTCTCGCGTCGATTCCCACCCCGGGCGCCCAGAGCCCCGTCGACGACGTGCAGATCCGTGGCGAGCTCCCGAGCCCGCTCGACCCGCCGAGCGGGTGTCGATTTCGCACCCGGTGTCCGAACGCGACCGGGGTGTGCGCCGAGGTCGAGCCGCAACTCGTCGAAATCCGGCCCGGCCACGTGGTGGCCTGTCACCACCCCGTCCTCGAGCCGGCCTGAGACCGAGCTCGCGAAACCTCAGGCTCGCTGAGAGCTGACGCTCAACACCTCTCCCGTGAGGTACGAGCTGTAGTCGGAGGCGAGGAACACCATCGCGTTGGCGATCTCCCAGGGCTCGGCGGCCCGGCCGAAGGCCTCGCGGTCCGTCAGTTCGGCGAGGAGTTCGTCGCTCGTGACCTTGGCGAGGTTGGCGTGCATCGCCAGCGATGGTGCCACGGCGTTGACCCTGACCCCGTGCGGCGCAGCCTCGACAGCCACGCACCGCGTGAGCGCCATCACCCCCGCCTTCGCCGCGGCGTAGTGGGCCTGACCCTCCTGGGCGCGCCATCCGAGGACCGACGCGTTGTTGACGATGACGCCCGACCCGCGCTCGTACATGTGCGCCAGGACGGCCCGCGTGCACCGGAACGTGCCGGTGAGCGTCACGTCGAGCACCACCGACCACTGCTCGTCGGTCATCTCGTGCACCAGCGCGGTGCCGCCGAGACCGGCGTTGTTGATCAGGACGTCGATGCCGCCCAGCTCCTCGGTCGCGGCCGAGATCAGCGCCTGGACACTCGCCTCGTCGGTGACGTCACACGCGATCCCGCGCACGCCGAGCTCACTCGCGGTCTCCTCGAGCCGACGCTCGTGACGATCCGAGATGACCACTCGGGCACCCTCTTCGACGCATCGTCGCGCCGCCGCGGAACCGATCCCGCTCCCAGCCGCAGCAGTGATGACCACGGCGCGGTCCTTCAACAGTCCATGACCCTCGACGTAGGTGGGGCCGGTGGTTGTCATGTGCACTCCGTTCAGATGATCAGCAGGTTCACGGCGGGCAGAGGGGTCGTGATGGTGCAGCGGTCGCGCGTCAGGACGGCTCGCGCGGCAGTCCGAGCACTCGCTCTCCGAGGATGTTTCGCTGGATCTCGTTCGATCCGCCGTAGATCGTGTCGGCCCGCGTGAACAGGAACAGACGCTGCTCGAGGCCGGGTCCGGGTTCGACGCCGGGCTCGGTGTGGTCGACCACGAGTCCGTCGGCACCCATCACGTCGACGAGGAGCTCGCCCAGATCGCGGTGCCACGTGCCCCAGAAGAGCTTCGAGATGCTCGCCTCCGGTCCGGGAACACCTTCGGCCGACATGCTCCGCAGTGCGTTCCACCGCATCAGCGCCAGGCCCGTGTGGGCGACGGCCAGCCGCTGACGAACGACGGGATCACCCGTGCGTCCGTACTCGCGGGCCTTCGCGACGACGCCCTCCAGCTCCCGCTCGAAACCGACCTGCTGGGCGAGGGTCGAGATCCCCCGTTCGAGACCCAGCAGACCCATGGCCACCCGCCATCCGTCGCCGGGTTCGCCCACCACCAGGTCGCGATCGGTGCGGGCGGCCGAGAAGAAGGTCTCGCAGAACTCGCCCCCACCGGTCAACTGCACGATCGGCCGGGCCTCGACACCGTCTTGGTCCATGGGGACGAGGAGGAACGACAGACCGCGGTGCCGCACCGACCCCGGCTCGGTACGGGCGAGGACGAAACACCAGTGGCTCACGTGAGCCAGCGAGGTCCACACCTTCTGACCATCGATGATCCAGTGCTCGGAACCATCGGCATCCGTGACCAGCCTCGCCTTCGACGAGACGTTGGCCAGGTCGCTCCCGGCATCCGGCTCGCTGTAGCCCTGACACCACCGCTCGGTCCCATCGAGGATGCCCGGCAGGAACCGCCGCCGGTGCGCATCGGTGCCGTACTCGATCAGGGTCGGCCCGAGCAGGTGCTCACCCATGTGATTGACGCGGGCCGGCGCCTGGGCCCTCGCGTACTCCTGCGCCCAGATGATCTGCTGCGACAGGCTCGCCCCGCGGCCTCCGTGGTCGACCGGCCAGCCGAGGCCGATCCAGCCGGCCTCACCGAGCATCCGCTCCCATTCGACGCGGAGCTCGAAGCCGATCTCCTCGTCGCCCGGACCACCGCGACCGCGCAGCTCGGCGAACTCACCGACCACATGGGCGTCGAGCCAACCGCGGACGCCTCGCCGGAACGTCTCGTCGTCGGCGTCGAGGCGCACGCCGGCGATGTCACCACCGGGCGACACGGCGCGGGGCGCTGCCGTCACGTGTTGGGGCGCTCCCCCGCCGCCGCAGCAGCGCGCATCTCCTTGACCTTGTCGAGCAGCGGCAGTCGATTCACACCGATCTGACCTGGGAGGCAGACCTCGATGGCCTGTGGGGTCCAGCGGCCCTCGGTCCACATCGCACGCTCCTCGCGCGGCTGGCTCCAGACGGCGATCTTGTTGCCGACGGCGGTGTACACCTGGCCCGTGACGTCGGCAGCCGCGTCAGAGAGCAGGTAGGCGACCATCGGGGCGACGTCTTCGGGATCGCCGTTCTCGGCGAGTTCGGTCGGCACGTTGGCGCTCATCCGGGTGCGGGCCACCGGCGCCACTGCGTTGGCCCGCACGCCGTAGCGGTCGAGTCCGAGGGCGGCCGAGTACACGAGCGAGGTGATCCCGCCCTTGGCCGCCGCATAGTTCGCCTGCGATGTGGAACCGAGGGCGAAGACGCCCGAGGTGAACGCCACCAGGCTGCCGCCGCCCTCCTGCTTGCGCATCACCGCTGACGCGGCACGGAACACGGTGAACGTTCCCTTGAGATGGACCCGGATCACGTCGTCGAACTCGTCCTCGGTCATGTTGAACAGCATCCGCTCGCGCAGGATGCCAGCCACGCACACGGCGCCGTCGATCCGCCCCCACGTGTCGACCGCGGACGACACGACCGCCTCGCCGCCGTCCATCGAGCCGACGTCGACTGCGACGGCGACTGCCTCGCCACCGGCGTCGACGATCTCTGCCACCACCTCGTCGGCGACGGCGCTCGTCGGCTCGGTGCCGTCCATGGCGACGCCGTAGTCGGCGATCACGATGCGGGCGCCCTCGGCCGCACACAAGAGCGCCGTTGCACGCCCGATGCCACGTCCACCGCCCGTGATCGCCACCACCTTGTCCTGTAGGTACCCAGCCACCGTGCCTCCTGATCGCTCGTGTTCCTCGTACCGGTCGCCGCCCGGGCTCGGGTGGCATTCCGTCCATTTCTGACGCTGTGTCAGATCGAGGCTAGCATGACAGCTCCCATGGGCTCCCAAGACGAGAACACCCCCGACCCGCCGTCACCCGCGCGCGCCGGCGTCGAGCCGGTGTTCCGTCACCTCGACGGGCCAGACGTGCCGTGGCAGAAGGTCAAGGCTCAGCTGAACGCCGACGGCAGCCGATCGTTCGTGCACGAGAAGTGGATGGCGTTCTCGCCCGATCCACAGTATCTCTCGCTCTACGCTCGCTACGACCCTGGGATGGTGGTACGTCGTCACGGACACTTCAGCCCGCACATCGTCTTCGTCCTCGAGGGTGAGTGCTGGATCGGCGACACGCACTGCCCGGCCGGGACCCACGTCGAGCTCCCGCTCGGGGCCGCGTTCGGACCGATCGTGGCGGGCGACCGGGGCGCCGTGATGTTCGAGGTCATGATGGGCGATCCACGGTCGTGGGGCGACGACCCGGAGGCGTTCCGGGAAGCGCTCGACGTCCGGGGCGCCACAGCGCTCCCCGACCCGCCCCTCACCTTCCCGGAGTGGCTCGAAGACCTCCGGACGCACTGGGTCTCGGGCGACGACCAGGCCTGACGGACAACGCGCGTCGGCTCCGGGATCACCGACCGCCGAACTACAGCGCAGGTGGGAACGCCGGAATCACGTCGGATCCGAACAGCTCGATCATTGCGGCCACCTGAGATGCCTCGCCGGCCGGATCCGGCGTGAGTTCCCGCGCCGGGAGGCCGGCCGCGAACGCGGCGTGGACGTGGTTGCAGCCGGTCCGCGCCCGGTACCGCTCGATCTGGCCGATGACCTGTTCCGGTGAGCCCCAGAGCAGGCGATCGCCAGCGATCTCGGTCGCTGCGATCTTCTCGCCGGCATCGATCCGCTCGAAGAGTTCCCGCTCCTCGTCGTCCTCGGCCGACTCACGCCAGTGTTGGAGCAGCCCGTCGACGTACGCCGGCAGGACCCGCTCGGCGATCTCGTCGCCGTCGGGACCGATCCAGGCGAACCGACGGAGGATCCACTCGGGGTGACGCCCCGCACGGGCGCACGATGCCCGGTACGACGCCAGACATCGTTCGGCGACAGCGAGTGACTGCACCGGACCACAGAGCCATGCATCACCCAGGCGCGCCGCTCGGTCGATCGCCGCTTCGGCCACGCCGGCGACCCAGAGCGGCGGATGCGGCTCCTGAACCGGCCGAGGATGAACCGTGATCGCGGGGAACGACCAGAATTCTCCGTCGACCGCGACATCGGTCTCGTTCCACAGACGTCGCAGGATCCCGAGCGACTCCTCCATTCGCGCCCCGCGCTCGCGGAACACCGAGCCATGCGCCTCGTACTCGAGCGGCCACCAGCCGAGACCCACGCCCAGTGAGATGCGCCCGCCCGACAGTTCGTCGAGCATCGCGACCTGCTCGGCCACCCTGACAGGATGGTGGATCGGGAGCTGGAAGATGCCGGTGCCGAGACGAATCCGGCTGGTGCGGGCGCCTACTGCGGCGAGGAAGGTCAGCGGGTCCGCGAGATTGCCGGCCATGAAGTGGTGATGACCCACCGTGACCGTGTCGAATCCAGCCGACTCCGCACGCTGCGCCAGCTCGAAGGTCAGGTGGAACGGATCGCTGCTCGAGGGATCTCGGATGATCGGGAGCGAGGTCGAGAAGCGCATCGGTTCACCCTCGGGCCGGATCGAGGAGCACTCGGAGGCGAGGCAGCAGCTCGGTGGCGTGACGCTCGAGCTGGCCATGCACCTCGGCCGGGTCCAGGCCGAGCACCATCACCCGAAGGTTGAGCGTGTCACATCCGGTGGCACGCACCGCCTCGGTGAGCCGCTCGGCCGCCTCGGCGCCATCGGCAGCGAAGATGGTGTTGCTGCCCGCTCCCCACCGGGTGCGGTCGGACTCGGTGGTCACCGAACGGAAGGCGTCCATCTGGCGTTCGATGGCGTCGCGCGGCGGGTCGCCGATCCAGACCCGACGGATGAGTATCCGAGCAGTGCGACCGCCGGCGTCGGCGTACCGCTGTGACAGGTTCGCGAGGTGCTCGACGCCCTGCAGCGAGTCGTAGAGTACGGCGAGCTGGAGACGCGCGGCGCGCTCGGCGGCCGCGACACTCTGGACGGCGACGGCCATCGGGACCGGGTGGTCGGCACACGCGGCGATCGCGCGATCTTCGGCGAGCGGTCCATCGGCACGTCCTCGCAGTGCTGCCACCACGACGGGCAGCGCCGCCTTGAACCGGGGGACGATCTCGTCGAACGGGATCTCGCCGAGCTCGAAGTCGGCAGGGACCGCGCCGGCGGCGAATCCCGCACCGACCCGGCCGGGATGCGCGGCCGCGAGCCAGGCGAGTTCTTCTGCCACGAGCGCAGGGGGCCGCATCGGGAGCAGCACCGGGCAGGGCGCCGCCCAGCCACTCGGCATGTTCTCGAGCACATGTGCAGCGACCGCCGCCGGGTTCGGGAGATATCCCGCGAATCCGCCGTGGTGCTCGGGGATCATCACCCCGTCGTACCCGGCCTCGACGGCCAGGCGGGCCTGGGTGCGCAGTTCCGCGAGCTGCTCGGACGGCCCCGCATCGTGGGCGTACAACCGGTACGAGACCGTCCCCGTGCCGAGCGGTCGCGTGGGCGCACCGGGGTTCGCCATGGTGTCAGACCTTCGACTCACGGGGATCCCAGATCTGGCGTGCCCGATCGCCGATGCGGTTGAGCGCGAACACGGTGAGGAACATCACGGTTGCGGGCACGAAGACGAGGTGCGGGATGCGGCGGAGGTCGTTGGCCCCAGCGCTGATCATGTTCCCCCACGTCGGTTCGGGACGAGGGATCGACAAGCCGAGGAAGCTGAGCGAACCCTCGGCGACGATGAGGACGGCCACGATGATGAACGCGTACGACAGCAGCGGCAGCGCCACGTTCGGTACGAGTTCGCGAAAGATGATCCGCCGGCGGGTCGCACCCATGCCCCGCGCTGCGGTGACGAACTCGCGCTGAGCGAACACCAGCGTGTTCGCACGTGCGAGCCGGATGTAGGTCGGGATGCCGAGCAGGGCCAGCGCGAGGGAGAGGTTCACCACCGTCGGGTTCACGGCCACCATCAGCGCGATGAGGAGGATCAGGGGTGGGAACGCCAGCAGCGAGTCGGTGAGCACGTTCACCACCGCCTCGAACCAGCCGCGGAGGAAGCCGGCCAGCACGCCGATCAGCCCACCGATCACGAAGCCGATCGCGACCGCGCCGAAGCTGATCTGCAGCGACAGCCGGGCGCCGTAGATCACACCGCCGAGCAGATCGAGACCGAAGGTGTCGGTTCCGAGTGGATGGGCGCTGAACAGGTCGGGGCGCTGGGTCACGGGTGCACCGAACGAGGCCGATGCGTCACGTGACTCCTCGAGCGGCAGGACATCGGCCAGCGCGGCCGCAGCGACGACCACCGACATCCATGCGACCGACAGCCACAAGTCGGTCTGCACCTTGCGGCCGAACAGCCTCCACAGCAGTCGGTCGAGCGCGAGATAACCCACGCCCAGCCCGCCGAGGACCAACACCGCGCGCACGTACGCGTCCGATCCGGACAGCCCGGCGGTACCCACCCAGACGAGGATCACGGCAGCGACGAGTCCGGCGATGCCGATGAACAGAGCCGGGCGGCGGGCCGTCTCAGGGATCGCTCCAGGGGTCGTGTCAGGGCTCATGTCAGGCGGCACCACGACGGATTCTCGGATCGAGAACGGCATAGGAGATGTCGACGAGCGCGTTGAGCGCCACATAGACGACGGCGATGACCAAGACCGCTCCCTGCACCACCGGGAAGTCGTTGACGATCACCCCGTCCTGGATGATCAGGCGTCCCATGCCGGGCAGGTTGAAGATCGTCTCGACGATGACGGTGCCGCCGACGAGTCGGCCGAGCGAGACACCCGCGAGCGTGATCAACGAGAACGACGAGGGCCGCAGCGCATCTCGCAGGAGGATGCGACGGACCGGCATCCCCTTGGCGCGAGAGGCGAGGATGTAGTCCTCCTGCAGGGTACTGATCATGTCGCTCCGCAGGAGCCGCGCGAAGACCGCGACCTCGGTGAGGGCCACCGTGAGCGCAGGGAGGAACGCCGTTCGGAGGTTCTCGCCGATTCCGCCGTCGCCGGTGATCCGGGAGAAGCCCTGGCGCGGAAAGCTCGGCCACATGAGGAAGACACCGATGCCCACCGCCAACATGGCTCCGACACCCACCACCTGCCAGGTGGTCTCACTGCGAGTGAGGTCGTGGGATCTGAGCAGTCGCAGGGTGTACCACGCGAGCCAACCGGCGCCCAGCACCGCTGCAGCGAGGAACAGCCACCGCGGCACGTGGGGGTTGAACACGAAGAGATAGATGAGCAGGAGTCCAGCCACGAACGGTGGCAGCGAGATGAGACCCGAGGTCGACGCCGCCGTCGCCCGGTCGAAGGCCGATCCGACGCGTGAGGCAGCGAACATGCCCACCGGGATGGAGATCAGCAGCGCCATGACGAGCGCCATCCCGGCGATCTGCAGCGTGACCGGCAGTCGTGAGGCGATCAGCGACCACACCGAGCGGCTGGGATGCACCACGGAGTTGCCGAGGTCGCCGGTCACCGCGCTGCCCAGCCAACTGACATACCGCTCGGGCAGTGGTTGCTCGAGACCCAGCTGCTCACGCACCCGCGCGTAGTCCTCGGGTCGGGCGTCGGCGCCGAGCACGCTGACCGCCGGGTCACCGGGGACGAGTTCGAGCAGTGCGAGCGTGGCGAAGCTCACGATGAGGAGCACCGGCACCATGTGCAGGAGTTTGAGGTTGATCGTCCGCAGCACAGTTCCCCATCGCTGACCGGGGATGATCGCGGGCCGGACGCCCGCGATCATCCCTCGATCACGTCGCGAGTTCAGTCAACCATGTACGCCCCACCCAGCAGGAGCACCGTCTGCTGGGTCGGGACGATCCCGGCCACCCGATCGCTGATCATGTAGCCCTCCTCGACCGCGGCGTACACCACGCTCGGGATGTCGTCGTTGAAGATCTCCGACATGGTCGCGATGGCTGCACGACGGGCGTCGAGATCCTCGGCGGCGAACACCGCGTCGATCGCATCGTCCATCGCCGGGTTCGCGTATCCCATCCGGTTCGACGTGCTGTCGCTCCGGAAGTTGAAGTCGAGCTGCCGGTACACGGCCGAGTCGGAGATGTTCCATCCCCAACAGGCGATGTCGAAGTCCTGCGTGACCACCGCGGTGATGCTGGAGACCTGGTCGGTGACCGTCGCATCGATGTCCATCCCGGCCGCCTCGAGCGACGCCACGAGCGCCACCGGGAGGTTCGGGTTGGTGTCGCGGCAGTTGAACCGGACCGTTCCGTCCCAGCCCTCGGCCTTCAGCTCCTCGACCAGGGCGCTGGCCTCGTCGAGATCCGCCTCGACGCCGGACACGCCACTGTAGAAGGCCGAGTCCTCGTGGATGAGGCTCTTGGTACCGAGGAGTTCGCCGCCGAACGCACGGTCGCTGATGACCTCGGGGTCGATGGCCAGGTTGACCGCTTGGCGGAAGCGTGGGTCCGCTGTGACATCGGTGTGGGTGCCGACCCCGTTGTTGATCAACAGGGTCTCCCCCGCCGACTGCAGGAAGATGGCCTCGTCGTACTGGCCGGAATCGCGGGCCTCGGCGATCACGTTGGCCGTGCGGAAGAATGCGAGATCGATCTCGCCGAGATCGAGCGCTTCGAGTTTGGGCTGGTCGGCGACGATGTACACCATGTTCACGGTCTCGATGCACACCGGGCCGCCCCAGTAGTCGTCGCGAGCCGTGAGCACCAGATACGGCGACTCGCCGGGCGAGTACTGCTCGACCACGTACGGGCCGACACCGGCCCCGTTGGGGTCGTTGCTGATGACCGACACGTCGGCATCGTCGACCTCGCCGCCGAGCGCCGGGTTCACGACCATACCGGGGGCGTCGGCGAGCAGGTACCCGAACTCGACCCACGGCTTGAAGAGCTGGAACACGACCGTGCTGTCGTCGACGGCCTCGGAGTTCTCGAGGTCGACGCGGGCGATGAGGCCTCGCGACGCGTTCGCGCCCGGACCGAGCATCCGCTCCATGTTGTCGAGCACGTGCTGGGCGAGCAACGGATCGCCGTTCGCGTAGTTGACGCCGTCGCGTAGCGTCAGGGTCCACTCGGTGTAGTCGTCGTTGGGCTCGAGCGATTCGGCGACGTGCGGCACCCATGTGTTGGTGTCGGCGTCCCAGCGCATCAGCGTGTCGTAGATGGCGGCGAGATCGGTACCGCCCACCAGCGCGCCGGAGGCGAGCAGCGGATCGAGGCTGCCGATCGGCACGAACACGCCGAGGTTGAGCTCGGAGCCCGGAACCGTGGCGTCGCACGGCCCGTCACCGGCCACGGGATCGTCGCCGGGTTCATCGACCTCGTCGCCGGGTTCATCGGCCGGATCGTCGCCGGGTTCATCGGCGGGGTCATCGGCCGGTTCATCGACCGCAGTGGTCGGCGCATCGGTGAGGTCATCGGCCCCATCGTCGTCGTCACCTCCGCAAGCAGCGGCGAGAAGAGCGAAGGCTGCGAGCACCGCCACTCCTGACCGTACAGAACGTCGTCGGATCATGGTTGTCTACCCCCTGTGAAATCACCCGAACGGGCGAGCTGCGTGAATTCTAGCAATGCTCTACATGATTTGGAAGTTTATTCTGACGAGGCATCAGATGACACCGTGTCAGATCGCCGCGCCCGTGCATGCGAGCGCATGACAGCCCGTCAGGCCACCTCGACCACACGGATCGGCTCGCCTGCGAGCCAGGCTCCGATGTCCTCGACGATCTCTCGGTAGAAGAGCTCGTACAGTCCATCGGTCACGTAGCCGATGTGCGGCGTCAGCACGGTGTTCGGCAACGCCCGCAATGGATGCTCCGGCGGCAGCGGCTCGCGATCGAAGACGTCGAGGCCGGCACCCCCGATCGTCCCCCGCGTGAGAGCGTCAACGAGTGCGGTCTCGTCGATGATCGGGCCGCGCGAAGTGTTGACGAGCAGTGCCGTCGGCTTCATCAGGTCGAGTTCGCGAGTCCCCACCAGACCGCGGCTCCGTTCCGACAGCACCATGTGGATGCTGATCACATCGGAGGTGGCGAACAGCACGTCGCGCTCGACCGGTGTCACGCCCCGGCGACGTGCCGCCTCGGGGTCGAGGTTCCGGCTCCAGGCCTGCACCTCCATGCCGAACGCCACGCCGGCACGGGCCACCAGCTTCCCGATCCGTCCCAATCCGACGAGTCCGAGCATCCGCCCGGCCAGGTCCATACCGACCGTGTGCTGCCACCCGCCCCCGCGGATGTTGCGGTCTTCTGCCGGCACGTGTCGGGCCAGGGCCAGGATCAGCGCCCAGGTCAGCTCCGATGTCGGAGCGAGCGATCCGCCCGTCCCGCACACCGTGATCCCACGGTCGTTCGCCGCCGCGACATCGATGACGGCGTTCGACGGCCCGGTCGTCACGATGAGTCGGAGATCGGGCAGGAGACCGAGAAGGGCGTCATCGATGGTCGTGCGCTCGCGCATGGCGACGACCACCTCCGCTCCGGCGAGTCGTGCAGCGAGTTCGGTCCGGTCGGCAAGATGGACATCGATCGCATCGAGCTCGACCCGGGCCGGCAGCATCGCCCAGTCCCCCAGCTGCGCCGCCACCCCCTGGTAGTCGTCGAGCACTGCCACGTGGATGGCGTCACGGTGCACGGCGTTCTCCGTCGGATCTGACGGTCGGCTGACCTCCGGGCACGATCGAGACGTACAGCCGCTCGGGGACTGCACCGGCGAGCACGACCTCGCGCGGGCCGACGATCAGCGCGGCGCGGACCATGGCGACGCTCGGCCTGCGCTCAGAACGCGTCGGGATCGGCGGCGATGTGGGCGGGCACGGGATGCCGGTAGAGCTCGGCTGCGTTCCTCCAGGCGATCCGCTCGACGTCGTCGCTCGGGAGCCAACCGATCTCACGGTCGACGACCTCTTGCGTACGCGGCCACGTGGAGTCGCAGTGCGGATAGTCGGATTCGAGCAAGATGTTGCCGATCCCGATGCGCTCGCGCTGCACGAACGCCGACGGATCCTCGACAGCGCAGTACCAGAAATTGCGCGTCAGGACCTCGGCCGGTGTCAGCTCGGAGGTCCAGGTGCCATACATGTCGTGATACGAGAGCATGTGGTCGAGCCGGTCGAGGAGGCCGGCGACCCAGCCGATGCCCCCCTCGGACAGGCAGATCTTGAGGTCGGGGAAACGGACGGGCGCCATCGAGTACAACCAGTCGACGGCGGCGTTCATCGCGTAGGCGAAGAACAGCACGCCGACCACGTCGGGCGGGGCGTCGTCGGAGGTGGACGGCGAGGATCCCGAGGAACCGATGTGCAGGTTCACCACGGTTCCGGTCTCGGCGCACGCTGCCAGGAACGGATCCCAGTGGCCCGAGTGGATCGACGGCAGGCCGAGCTTGTCAGGCGCTTCGGAGAACGTGACCGCCTTGAAGCCGCGCTCCGCGTTCTCGCGAATCATCTGTGCCCCGAGCTGTGGGTCGAGCAGCCACGGCAACTGGCACGGGATGATGCGGTCGGGATACTCCCCGGCCCAGACCTCGTGGTGCCAGTCGTTCCATGCCCGCACGCTCGCCAGAGCCAAGCCTTCGTCCTGGGTCGACAGTTGCAGTCGTTGCCCGGCGAAACCTGGGAGGAAGGAGGGGAAGTTCACCGAGGCGTAGATGCCGTTCAGATCCATATCGGCGACCCGAGCGTGGATGTCCCACGCTCCTCGACGCATCTCGTCGAAACGCGCCGGCTCGAACCCGTACTCCGACACGGGACGGCCCACGACGGCGTTGAACCCCACGTTGGGAAATTGCTGGCCGTCGTACTGCCACCGCTCGCCACCGTCTTCGGTGGTGACCACCCGAGGCGCTCGGTCGGCGTACTTCGCGGGAATCCGGCCTTCGAAGGTGTCCGGCGGCTCGACGATGTGATCGTCGGCCGAGATGATGACGTACTTCCGCTCGGCCCGCTCCGGTTCGGGAAGGAACGTCACCGTCCGATCGCCGCCGGTGGCGGCTGACGTGAACGACAGGTCGCTCGCCAATTCGTCGAGATCACGCATCAGAAGGTTCCATTCGTCGGGGAGGTCGGCGGGGTCGGGAAATCACGCGAGCACCTCGGGCTCGGAGCGGATCAACTGCCGTGCCAGACCGTCGAAGTAGATGTCAGCGCCGCGATCGAGCAGCGACTCCTTCATGCCGGCGACTGCGCCGGGGTCGAGCGGGAACGCAGGCGAACCCGACCTCCGGATGTCGAGCGTCATCCGACAGATGCGGTCGATGCTCGCAGCGCGGTAGGTGGCCTGCTCGACAGTTGCACCGGTGACGATGATGCCGTGGCTCGCGAGAAAGACGACGCTGGCGTCGCCGATGCGTTCGGCGAGATCGGCTCCGAGGTCGGCGCTGTCGATCTCGCCGGTGTACTCGTCGATGAACGCCAGGTCGCCTGCGAACATGCTCGCCGTCTGGTGGGCGATCTCGGGAAGCGCACCGATCGCCGCGAGCACGCACACGTGGTACGGATGGTTGTGGACCACGACCCGCGCGTCAGGGCGTCGGCGATGCAGTTCGGTGTGGATGTGGATGGCCGGCGTGACGTCCCACCGGCCCGAGAGCACGTGCCCGTCGGCGTCGACCTCGCAGATGTCGGACGCACTGATCTCGCTCCACCACAGTCCCCACGGGTTGACGAGCATCGAGTCAGCCCCCGGGCGCTGCCAGGTGATGTGACCCGCCAAGTTCTCCGCGAAGCCTTCGCGCGCCAGCCATCGGAACGACAGCGCGAGGCGCTGTTCGTCGGTCAGCGGACGTCCGATGCCCGGCGTGATCGACGGCGTCCAGGTGGCATATCCGCCACGCCGGTCGGTGGTCCCCACGCTCGGCTCGGTGGACCGATCGGTCGTGACGTCAGCACTCATCATTTAGAGGATTACCACCATGGTTCCCGGTGTCAAGCCACGGTCATCACACGCCGGAGCGGTACCGGCGACGGAACTCGGTGACGAGCGCGCCGGCCACCTCGGCGTCGTGCGCCACATCGACCCCCCAGCGATGCTGCAGACGGAGGTCGGTCACACCCATCCCCACGAGAGGCTCGGCCGCTGACAAGGTGGCTTCGACATCGACGGATCCGTCCTCATCGGTCACGACCACCAGACGTGACTGGACCTCGAGCGAACCGGGATCGCGACCCGCGTCGTCCATCGCCCGTCGGAGTTCGGTGATTCCCGGCCCGGGGTCGGCGATGTGATCGCCCCACGGGATCCACCCCATGCCGAAGCGCACGAGACGGTCGACGGTGCGGCGGTTGATCCGTCCGCTCACCCAGACCGGAATGCCGTCCGGGTGGACGGGTTTGGGCATCTGGTGGATCCGCTCGAATCGCAGTTCACCGTCGTCGAATGCCGCCACCTGCTCGGTCCACAGCTCGTGACAGACCGCGAGGCACCGGTCGAGCAGGTCACCACGCCGGTGGAAGTCGAGCCCGCAGGCGTCATATTCCTCGCGCTGCCAGCCGATCCCCACGCCGAGGTCGACCCGTCCGCCCGACAACACGTCCAGCGTGGCGAGTTGTTTGGCGAGCACCGCAGGCGTACGCAGGGCGGCCTGGAGGATGGACGTCGCGAGCCGCACCTGTTTGGTCCGGCCGGCGATCACCGAGAGCAGAGTCAACGGTTCGAGCCAGTGCCCGTCGGGCCCGGTCGGTTGCCGGGCGCCCAGCGCGCCGCCGAGCTCCGGCCGGCCGTACGCGTCGAGCTGCTCGCCGAAGACGACATGATCCGACACGGCGACGCGGTCGATACCCGCCTCGTCGGCCATGACGGCGGTGTCGATCACGCCGTTCCAATCGGTGGGTCCCTGGGCGAAGTTCACGAGATGGATCGACAGCTGGATGTCGGGCATCCGACTATCATGCCCGAAGCCACAAAAGATTCAGATGATTCCGCAACGGGTTCGCACGTTGCGCACCCCAACCCGATCGGCTCCCGCCGTCGCCCGTCTCGGAGGACCCCGGTCCATGTCAACACCGTCTGGAAACGGTTCGCACAGTCCCGGCAGCGTCGGTGCTGACGAGCGTCGGCCGAGCCGTCCGCAGCTCCGTCAGCCGCTCATCGCCGAGCTCATCGCCGACTCGATTCGCGACCGCATCCTCAAAGGCGAGTACGACGACGCCGAGTCACTGCCCAAGCAGGAAGACCTGCTCGAAGAGTTCAACGTGAGCAAGCCGTCGATACGCGAGGCCCTCCGCATCCTCGAGACCGAGGGCCTCATCCGGGTGCGGCGCGGCAGTCAGGGCGGTGCGGCCATCCACCTTCCCGAATCGCGCGATGCCGCGTACATGCTCGGGCTGGTCCTGCAGAGCAAGCGGGTCGGCGTCGAGGATGTCGGGGGCGCGCTTCGTCGCCTCGAACCCGCGTGTGCCGCGCTGTGTGCCGAGCACGACGACCGGTCTGGGATCGTCGAGGAACTCCGGCGGATCCACGCCGACGCCGTCGGCGCCGTCGCCGACGAGATCGAGTTCGTCCACCAGATGCGACGCTTCCACGAAGCGATCGTCGAGGCCTGCGACAACGAGACGCTGAAGGTCCTCGTCGGATCCTTGACCGCCATCTGGTCGGCCGAGGAGCGGGCGTGGGCGCGATCGTCCGCCGGCTCCGCTCAATATCCCGGCATCGACATGCGGCGAGAGGGTCTACGCGCTCACGAGCGTCTGATCGAACTGATCGCCGACGGCAATTCCGACGGCGTCATGCGCTCGTCGTACGGGCATCTCTGCGCATCACAGGTGTACACGCTCTCGAGCTCCGCATCGGCAGTGGTCGACGCGTCGATGCTGCGCCGCCATCAGTCGGGCTGAACCACACCGGCTCCGACCTGACGGCGTCGCGTATCAGCCGAACGCCCCGGCACGCCGGAGCGCCTCGATACGGTCGGTGTCGTAACCCAACACGTCGGCGAGGATCTCGTCGGTGTGCTGCCCCGAGTCGGGCGCGCGGGCCGGCACCGGCACGCTCTCACCGTCGAGGTGCAGTGGCAGCAACATCTGATCGGCACCGAGTCGTTCCGCTGGTACCCAGGTGACACGTTCTCTGAACTGCGGGTCGTCGAGAAGCTGGGCGGGGGTGTTGACAGGGGCGATGGTGGTGTTGTGCTCGTCGGCGAACCCGATCCACTCGACCGTCGTGCGGCCTCGGAAGATCTCGCGCAGCTCGGCCTGCAGCTCCACGTTTCCCCGCGCGTGGTCGGCGTAGGTGGCACCGGGCCAGCGCTCGAACAGATCCATGCGTCCGACGCCTTCACAGAAGTTCTTCCAGAACGCCTGCTCGCTCGCCATGAACAGCACGTGTCCGTCGGCCGACTCGTAGAACTGGTATCGCACACCTTCGTGCATGCCCCCGAGGCCGGGGGCCCTGCGCTCACCACCGTCACTCGCGTTCCCCGTGACTTCGTCGGCCGGACGCAGGTACGCCCGCTCGGTCTCGATCCGGTACCAGTCGAAATAGGCGGCCGCGTCGCTCTGTGCGATCTCGATGCTCGCCGGTTCACCGGTGGTGCGGGCGCGGACGAGCGCGGCGAGCACGGCCATGGCTGCGAAGGCCGGTCCGGCGGTGATGCCGACGTTCACCTGATCGGGGATCCGGGCGAACCCCTGGTCGTCGACCGTCGGCTGCACCACGCCACTCCAGGCGTCGTAGGCGATCCCGTGGCTGGGGAGGTTGCGGTACGGACCGGTGGCGCCGTACCCGGAGATCGAGCACACCACGATCCGCGGGTTCAACTCGACCAGTCGTTCGAACGGGAACCCACGCTTCGCGAGGAAACCGGGGCGCATGCCCTCGATCAGGACGTCGCTCGCGCGGATCAGATCCTCGAACACCTCGATCGACTCGGGCCTCTTCAGATCCAGCTCGAGTGAGCGCTTGCCCCGGTTGAGGTGCAGATGCAGCAGCGAGTTCGATCGCCGGCCACCATCGTCGTCGGTCTCGTGCACGATCGGCCAGGTCATCTGTCGGATGTAGTCACCCCCCGGCGCCTCGAGCTTGACGACATCGGCGCCGAAGTCGACGAAATGTCCACCGACCGCACCCGGCCCGAGCATCGAGCAGTCGATCACCCGGACCCCTGACAGGAAGCCTTCTGACGTGCTCATCCGTTCATCCCTTCCAGACGATCGACTGCATCTCGGTGTAGGCCAGCAACCCGAAGTCGCCGCCGTCGCGGCCGATGCCGCTCATCTTGAAGCCACCGAACGGCGTCTCGTGGTTCCGCTGGGCCGTGTTGATCCCGACGTTGCCGCTGCGCAGACGACGAGCGACCGAATAGGCCCGATCGGTGTCGGCAGAGAAGACGTAGTCGTAGAGGCCGAAGGCGGTTCCGTTGGCCACCGCAACGGCCTCGTCGTCGTCGTCGACCGCCAGCACCGAGATGACCGGGCCGAAGATCTCGTCACGGGCGACCGACATCGACGGCGTGCAGTCGGTGATGAGGGTGGGTCCCACGTAGAAGCCACGATCCGGGCCGTCAGGACGCCGTCCGTCGAGCACGAGCGTGGCCCCGTCGTCCACACCCGACTGGATCGCTCGTTCGATGCGATCGCGCTGCGCCGCCGAGATGACCGGTCCAATGATGGTCGACTCGAGCGTGGGGTCGCCGAGCGGCAGCGCGCCTGCGGCGGCCGTGAGTGCGCTCACCAACTCGTCGACCCGACTGCGATGCACCACCGCCCGTGTGGGAGCGGTGCAGATCTGTCCACTGTGGAACCCCCACACACTGGCGAGCGCGGTGACGGCGGTGCCGAGATCGGCATCGTCGAGTACCACGGCCGCGCCCTTGCCCCCCAGCTCGAGCAGCAACCGCTTCATCGTGGGGGCACCGGCCTCGTAGATGCGTTCGCCCACAGCGGTCGAACCGGTGAAGCTGACCATGTCGACGTCGCGCGTCGTGGTGAGCGCAGCCGCCGGATCGGGCGAGGCGGAGGTGATCACGTTGATCACGCCCGGGGGGAAGCCGACCTCGTCGAGCACCTCGGCGAGTTCGATCACCGCCAACGGATCCTGGGGCGCCGGCTTCATCACCACCGTGCAACCCACGGCGAGTGCCGGCGCGATCTTGCCGGCCATGTTGACGACCGGGAAGTTGTACGGCGAGATGCAGGCCACGACGCCGACCGGTTGACGGTTGACCACGGCGCCGATGAGGCCACCGGGAGCGAGCGGCGTGGACGGCGCCGGTGACGGAGGCAAAGGGACGTCGAGGCTGCGATCCGCAGCACGTGCGTAACGCTCGAAGCGCTCGATCGCGACCGGGAGCTGCATGCTGGTGCTGACCCGAGAGGTGGCACCCGTCTCGGCCGTCACGAGCGGGATCAGGTCGGCCTGGCGCTCTGCCAACCGGCGAGCCACGGCGGCGAGCAGCCTCCCCCGCTCCTCGGCGGGCGTGGCGGCCCACGCCGGGAACGCCCGACGCGCCGCGGCGGCCGCCTGGTGCGCTTGCTCGACACTCGCCTCGGGAGCGGCTCCGACCACCTCCTCGGTTGCCGGATTCACGATGTCGTACGTGCCAGCCGCCCCGTCGACCCACTCGCCACCGATCAGCAACCTGTACTGCTTCACTCCCGGGCTCCCCTCTCGATCTACCACCTCGACGTTCTCCGACGCCGTCGACGAGAGACTACAATCTGAAATAGCGTCAGATTTCAATCGTCGGACACCTCAGCGTCCGGGAAGGAGATGCGTCATGCTCGACACGGTTCTCAGGGGCGGCACCGTCATCGACGGCACCGGCGGCGCACCGCGCACCGCCGACATCGGGATCGAAGGCGGCCGGATCACCGTCGTCGGCACCGTCGACGACCAACAGGTGGGGCCCGACACCGAGGTGATCGACGTCGCAGGAATGATGGTCGCACCTGGCTTCATCGACCCGCACACCCACTACGACGCCCAGCTGTTCTGGGATCCGACGGCGAGCCCGTCGAGCTCCCACGGTGTCACCACCGTGATCGGCGGCAACTGCGGCTTCACCCTGGCGCCGCTGCGCCCGGGCGACGGCGACTACCTGCGCCGCATGATGGCGCGCGTCGAGGGCATGCCGCTCGCTGCGCTCGAGAACGGCACCGACTGGAGCTGGGAGACGTTCGAGGAGTACCTCGCACGTCTCGACGGGTCGATCGCCGTGAACGCCGGCTTCCTGGCCGGTCACTGCGCGCTCCGCCGCTACGTGATGGGGCCCGAAGCGGTCGAGCGTGAAGCGACCGACCACGAGATCTCCGCGATACGCGCCGAACTCGCGGCGTGCATCGAGGCCGGCGCCCTCGGCTTCTCCTTCACCACCTCGACATCGCACAGCGATGGCGATGGCAAGCCGGTGGCCAGTCGATGGGCCAGCGAGCACGAGCTGATGGCCCTCTGCGAGGAGACCGGTCAGCACCCCGGAACCACCCTCGAGGGAATCGTGCCGGGCTGCCTCGACCGCTTCGCCGACGACGAGATCGAACAGCTCGCTCGCCTCAGCGCGATCGCCGATCGCCCGCTCAACTGGAACGTGCTCACGGTCGACTCACGCGAAGCCGACCGTGTTCCCCGGCAACTCGAGGCCTCCGACCGGGCGCGCGAGCTCGGCGGGCGGGTCGTGCCGCTCACCATGCCGGTGCAGGTCCCGATGAACATGAACTTCGGGACGTTCTGCGGGATCTGGCTGCTGCCTGGCTGGCAGGACGTGCTGGCAGTACCCGTTCCCGAGCGGATCAGCCGGTTGTCGGATCCCGAGACCCGCCGGATGCTCCTCGAGCGCAGTCAGTCGCCCGAGGCCGGCGTGTTCCGGCGTCTCGCCGACTGGGGCGACTACCTGATCGGCGACACGTTCAGTGCCGCCAACGACGGCCTCAAGGGCCGTACGGTCAGCGAGATCGCTGCCGAACGGGGCACCGACGAGTTCGACACCCTTCTCGACATCGTCATCGCCGACGACCTGCGCACGGTGCTCTGGCCGATGCCCCAGGACGAGGACCAGGAGTCGTGGCGGATGCGTGCAGAGCTCTGGACCGATCCACGAGCACTCATCGGTGGCTCCGATGCCGGTGCCCACCTCGACCGCATGTGTGGTGCTCCGTACACGACCCGCTTCATCGCTGACTGCCTGCGGGGCCGCAAGCTCCTGCCCGTCGAGGAAGCGGTGCGACTGATCACGTCGGCACCGGCCGAACTGTTCGGTCTCCGGGACCGAGGGCTGCTCCGCGAGGGCGCCCACGCTGATGTCGTGGTCTTCGATCCCGACACCGTCGGCAGCGGAGAGGCCACCCTCGTCGAAGATCTCCCCGGTGGCACCGCCCGGTTGACGGCAACCGCGAACGGCATGGCGCGGGTCATCGTCAACGGCACCACCATCGTCGCCGACGGAGAACCGACCGGTGCAACTCCCGGAACACTGCTGCGGAGCGGCCGCGACACCGCCACGGTCACCACACGATGAGCTCGCCGGACAACGCCAAGGCTCCCCCAGCCTCCGAAGACGACGTGCTCTACGAACTGCACGACGGGGTGGCCCGCATCACGTTGAACCGCCCCGACGCCGGCAACGCACTCACCCCCGACCAACGCGATCGGTTGATCGAGCTGTTCGATGCGGCGAGCGTCGACCTCGCGGTACGTGTCGTGGTGCTCGGCTCCACCGGGCGCCACTTCTGCACCGGCGCTGATCTCCGTGTGAGCCGGGTCGAGGAGTCATCGCGACCCGAGGGCGCTCCCGAGCGGACGATGGGCGATGTCGGCAGACTGATCAAGCGCGGCGCCCAGCGCCTCGTGACCAGCGTGATCGACTGCGAGAAGCCGGTGATCGCCGCGGTCAACGGCACCGCCGCAGGTATCGGCGTGCACCTCGCCCTGGCATGCGACCTGATCGTGGCCGCCGACTCGGCCCGGTTCATCGAGGTGTTCGTGCGTCGCGGCATCACCCCCGACGGCGGGGGCGCGTACCTCCTCACCCGCCGACTCGGTCTCGCACGGGCCAAGGAGCTCGTCTTCTTCGGCGACGACCTGTCCGCCACCGACGCAGTGTCGATCGGGCTCATCAACCGGGCGGTTCCTGCCGATCAGCTCGACGCAACGGTCGACGAATGGGCCGGACGTCTCGCCACTGGACCCACCAAGGCCATCTCGCTGTCGAAGTGGTTGTTGAACCGCGCACCCGACAGCGATCGCGGCAGCGCGTTCGACGACGAGGCCTGGGCACAGGAGCTCGCATCGCGCACCGACGACTTCACCGAGGGCGTCCAGGCCTTCGTGGAACGCCGCGAGGTGTCGTTCAAGGGCTGGTGAGCGCCGGGCGAACGGCGACGACCAACACGCAAAGGACTGCCGACCCCATGAGAAGCACCGACTCCCGACGCCACCGGTCCGGCCGGATCGTGCGGACGTCCGCAGCATGAACGCCACGTTCTCACCCGGAAGGTTCGACGGCAAGATCGCGGTCGTGACCGGCGCCGCATCAGGTCAGGGTGAAGCCGAGGCGCGCCGCCTCGTCGCCGAGGGAGCTTCGGTCGTGCTCGCCGATGTGAACGACGAGCGAGGCGCTGCGGTGGCCGACGAGCTCGGCGAACGCGCCGTGTTCGAGCACCTCGACGTCACCGAGGCCGACCAGTGGCGACAGGTCGTCGATGCCACCGTCGAACGCTTCGACGGTCTGGATGTACTCGTGAACAACGCCGGTATCGGCATCGTGGCTCCACTCGACGGCATCTCCATGGTGGACCACCAGCGTCTCCTCGATGTGAACGTCACCGGCGTGCTGCTCGGCATGCGAACGGCGAAGCCGACGATGGTCGCCGGAGGTGGCGGATCGATCGTGAACATCTCGTCGATCGACGGTCTCGTGGGCGTGCGGGGCATGACCAGCTATGCGGCGAGCAAGTTCGCTGTGACCGGGATGACGCGTTCGGCGGCGCTGGAGCTCGGGCCGTCGGGAATTCGGGTCAACTCGGTTCACCCCGGCGTGATCAACAGCCCCATGGTGCAGGACGCTCCGGAAGAGGTCCGGGCCCGTCTCGATCGACTCATGGGCATGCAGCCGATCGCTCGGATGGGCACGCCGGAGGAGGTCGCGGCGCTGGTGCTGTTCCTCGCCAGCGACGACGCCTCGTACGTGACGGGGGCCCAGTTCGTCGTGGACGGCGGCCAGCTCGCCGGACCGTGGCGCGAGACGCACTGACCACGTCCGGATTACGGCTCGGAGGGCCGCCGCTCGAACACTGTCCGTCGCCGTGGACCTCCAGGTTGTTCACCAGATCTGCCTCATCTGGGCAGCCTCGCGTCGCTGGGCCAGTTGCTCGCGACGGTGTTCGACAGTGACCACCGGCGTCTCGGGGGGCAGATGGGCCCGAACGTCGGCGACCGGAACCTTGACGATGCTGGGATCGGGGTAGCGGTCACCGCGGTTGAACCGCATCTGGATGATCCCCCAGGGGTTGTCGGCCTTGTCGAGCCAGTTGGGCACACCTGGGTCCTGATGGGACACCACGAAGCGGAAGTGGCCATCGGCATCGATGTGGGCCTGGGTGTCGTTGATGCTGGACTGGCGGTTCACCCAGTCGACAGTGCAGAAGCGGTCGTCGGCCACCAGTGCCTGCCAGTAGCGGCAGGAGCCCGGCAGTTCGGCATCGACGATCAGAGCCTCGTCGTCGTCGATCTCGTAGATGCCGTCATAGTACGCCTGGGTCGGGAGGCCCCCGATCGAGTCGATCTTGGTGGACCGCATGAAGGTGTTCACCCCGTGGTGTTCCCGGTACCAGCGCACCAGGCCCATATCGAAGCCGATCATGCCGAGGATCCAGTCGCGCAGGTCCGAGATGCGGCGAGCCGTCTCCTGCGGTGACATGTCGGCTCCGGCGTCATCGAGACGGGAGATGGCGACGCGGGCGTCGACCTCACCGGCCCAGTCGCACGCGCACTTGCGCATCAACAGCCGCTTGGTGCGTGGGTCGAGCGGCCACCAGTCACCAGCCCAGTCATCGGGGCGTTCGGCACTGAGGATCACCCGGAAGCGACCTTCACCGTCGAGCGTGAGGTCGTCGAGGTCGTGGGTGTGGGGCACCGGACTGCCATTGCCGAGCTGACCCATGTTCATCATGTCGAAGGTCTGCTGGGTGATCTCGACGAAACGGGCGGTACCCCGGGTGCCCGAGATGACGTAGACCCCGTCGGGGACGACCTCAGTGGTCGAGTAGACATAGTCGGGGTCGGGGCCACCCTGGTTGATCGCGTAGTTCCACAGCGGCATGAAGATCGGCCGTCGGGCATCGGTGTGGACCCGGCACAGATAGCCGCTCGCGAGGATCGACAGTGCCAGCTTGTTCATGTCCTGCACCTCCTCCTCGGAGGCGCCCTCGGGGCGCCACGTGGCGAGGAGCTCGTCGACGACGCCGTCGAGCGACCGGAGTTGTTCGTCCCAGGTGGGCAGATTCATCAGTTGTCAACCTCCGTGTTGAAGCGGTCCTCGTAGAACTTCCAAGCCTCGCGGACCTCGGCGGGGCGGAGCCCGTAGTGCTGTGGCGTGTAGCGATGTGTCCCGTGCGCCCCCGAGCGGTTCGCGGTCTGCCACGCATCGATCTCAGCCTCGACCTGTGCGGGCAGGGTGAGGCCGAGGTGACCGTAGACCTGAGCGACCGTTCCCATGGGGTCGGCGATCAGGTCGCGGTGGTGCACATCGAGGAAGCGATCCTCACCGATGCGACCGCGCGCCTCGATGGCGGCGACCATGCCTTCGCGCAGGTGGTTCTCGACCTCCCGGCCGAGCCGCTCGCGGTCGAGCTCGCCGTCGGACGCCGGGAAGATGCTGGCCACGAAGCTCGCATAGGACGGCACGGACTCGAGCGGAGAGCGATGGGTGAACACGAACCTCGCGCCCGGGTAGCTCTTCACGATCGAGTCGAGGTGGAACTTGTGGTGCGGCGCTTTGAAGAGCCAGAGCGCCGGCGGCCGGTTCGAGCCGAGGAGTTCGACGACCCTCCGGTGGTAGGCGAAGGTGTCGGTGCAGTCCGACGTTCGCCACCAGCGGTGGTAACCGTACACGGGGAGCGTGTACTGCTGGCCGTGGAAAGCCATGCCCAGCACGTCACTGTCTTCGACGGTCGCGTCGACCTCGTAGAGATGCTTGGCCCGCTCCTCGGCGGTGAGCGCGTCGATCTCGGCGATGTAGGCGAGCCGTCGTGGGTCGGTGGGCTCGTTGGCCAACACCGGCGGCGGGACCGGGGCACGCTGCTCCCACATGCGCAGGCAGCGGAACTGGGGGTCGAGCGACAGCATCGAGCCCAGCGCGGTGGTGCCGGTGCGAGGCAGGCCGATCACATGGACGGGGCCCTCGACCCGGACATCGTCGATCGCTGGGTGGCTCTGGCGCCACTGCTCGACGCGAAGCCGGTTCTCCAGACGGCGGCGGAGCACGCCGACGACGGCATCGTCGGTTGAGGGACAGAGCTGGGCGTCGGTCGCCAGGCTGTCGAGCAGTACCTCCAGACCTTCGACGAAGTCGCCGTGTCCGAACTGTCCGAGACCGGTGGACTCGACGGCTGAGGCCATGAGCTGTTGGGCGCTGGGGTAGCGAGACATCGGTCAATCTTCAGCGCTGCCAGTTCGGACGAGGTCGGGGTGGCGTTGGGTGACCACGGCTCGGAACCCGTCCCGCCATGGCACCGTGCACGGTCCGGTGATGGCCGTTCGCCTGGTCGGATCGCCCACCGAGCCGATCGATGCCCCCGGGATCGGCTCCACCTCGACCGTCGCTTCCACTCCGAGCAGTTCACCGAAGAACTGTGTCCATTCCTGGACGCTCACCGCCTCGTCGCCACACCAGTTCACGGTCGTTGCGGGAACGCTCGCTGCGTCGAGGAGGGCGGCGATCTGTCCGCAGATGTCGGTGTCGTGGATCGGTGAGTACGGCATGGGTTCCCATCGGGTCGAGACGGGCCGTCCCTCGGCCACAGCATCGAGGTGGAACACGGGAAGGCCGCCTTGGTCACCGTAGGCAGCTCCCATTCGGGCAATCGTGACCGGCAGGTCGAACGATCGGGCGCAGTAGCGGGCCACCGCCTCCTGAGCAATCTTGGAGACCGAGTACGGGGCTGATGGTGGTGCCATGGCGTCACCGAGCGGGTCAGTCTCGGTGAAGCGATGCCACGGGTCCGGGTGGGGCTTGTAGGTGGACACCGTCGACATGACCAACGCTGCCTTCGCGCGCCGGCAGTGCTCGAGCAGAAACCCTGTGGCCTCGGCGTTCACCCGCAACGCCTGGTCGTAGTCGTTCGCGCTGAAGTCGGCAGCGAGGTGTATCACGTAGGTGAAATCCGCGGGCACATCGTCGAGTCGGCCGCTCGCGAGGTCGACGACCTGGGTGGTGAGACCGAGTTGCTCGACCCTGCTACGGCTCACCGAGTCCCCGAAGCGGGCGATGCCCCAGACCTCATTGTCCTCGGCCAGGTAGCGGGCCAAGCCGATCCCGATCCGACCGGCTGGTCCTGTGATGAGGATCTTCTCGTCGCTCAACTCGCCAGCGGACTCCCGGAACCCTCCTTGCCGAACTGCACTCGAGCCCCTCATCTGTGTCCTCGTCTCCGTGGAACTAGCTGCCGGTGTATCGGGGTGGGCGGTCCTCGGCGCGTGCAGCCCGCATCTCGGCGAAGTCGTCGCTGCGATTGAGGAACGTCTGGAAGATCAGCTCGTCGGCCATCGAGTCACGCACCTGCCGCTCGGCCAGTTGGTTCACGACGCGGCGGGCCAGCTTCACCGAGACCATGGGAGCTGCGGCGATCTTCTCGGCCATCTCCATCGCGGTGGAGTCGAGCTCTTCAGCCGGCACGATCCGTGAGATCACCCCGTGCGACAGCGCCTCGTCGGCATCCATCGCACGACCGGTCAACACCAGGTCACTCACGACCCCGTGTCCGCACATCTGGAAGAGGCGGGCGACCCCGCCGGTGTCGGGGATCACCCCGTGACCCAGTTCGGGCAGCATGAACCGGGTGCCCTCGGCGGCGATACGGATGTCACACAGCAGCGCCCGCTGGAACGAACCGCCGATCGCCCAGCCCCGGATCGCGACGATGATCGGAGCATCGAGATCGAACACCTGGAGGATGCCGGCATGACCCCGCCGCATCATCTCGTGGTGCGACATCGAGGTGCTCGTGCCGATGATCCTCACATCGCGACCCGACGACCACACCGGGCCGTCGCCCCGCCACACCACAGCACGCACCTCGCGTCGCTCGCGGAGCTCGCCGAGGATGTCGAACAGTTGGCCGTCCATCGCGTCGTCGAAGGCGTTGCGCGTGTCTGGATTGTCGTTGGTGATCACGGCGACCGGGCCGTTCACCTCGAGTCGAACGGTTCCTGGCACGTCAGCCTCCTGGGTGGTCCGGGAGCACGAACGGATCGCGCCCCATCTGCTCGCGGATCGGCACGACGCTGGGGTTGGTCAGACTCCTCCGCTGCCAGTTCGCCCCATCGACCACCAGCGTGTGGCCCGAGATGAAGCGGGCGTACGGGGAAGCGAGAAAGGTGGCCGCCCACCCGAGCTCGTGACGTTGGCCGACACGCAGCGCCGGCTGGCACGCGTCCTTGTCGGAGGTGTTGTCGAGGTTGCCGCGAATATCCGCGGTCATGTCTTCGTGCGGCATCAGGCCGGGCACCAGGCCGTTGACCTGGATGCCGTACGGGCCCCACTCGACGGCCAGCGACTCGGTGAGGTTCTTGACCCCCGCCTTGGCGGCGGCGGAGTGGGCGAACCCCGGACCTCCGGTCCAGGCGTAACTGGCACCGATGTTGATGATCGAACCCGGTCGTCGAGCGGCGATGTGCCGTCGACCGAACTCCCGAGCACACAGATACGTGCCGGTGAGCGTGATGTCGACGACGGTTCGCCAGGCGTTGGGAGACATGTCCTCGGCGGGAACCGGGAAGTTGGCGGCCGCATTGTTGACCAAGACATCGGGGAGCCCGAAGCGCTGCTCCGCGGCGCTGAACATCGCCGCCACCGAGCCGGCGTCACGAATGTCGCACTCGACCGCCAGCACCCGTTCACCACCGGTGCGATCGACCTCGGCGAGCGCCGCTGCTCCGTCAGCGAGGTGCTCGCTGGAGCGGCTGGCGATCACCAGGTTCGCCCCGAGACGAGCGAACTCGACCGCCACGGCCTTACCGAGACCGGTGCCACCGCCGGTGACCACCACGGTGGCGGCCTCGAACGCGCCCTCCGGCAGAGCGCTCTCGCCGATCGGAGGTGGTGCGGGGAGTCCGATCAGACCACGGTCGTCGGACATCGTGGCATCGTCGGGCATTGTTGGCCGGCGTCGGTCAGGGCCGACGCCAGCGACCCGTGTCCGGATCGAGCCGGAGCATCCGGATCGCGTTGCCGCGGGCGATCTTGAGCACGGTGGCGTCGTCGAGATCGGCGATCTGCTCGGCGAAGATCTTCGTGGTGTCGGGCCACGTGGAGTCGGTGTGCGGATAGTCGGTCTCGAACGTCACGTTGTCGACACCGATCCGGTGGAGGCTCTCGAGACCGTGGCGATCGCGGAAGAAGCAGCCGTAGATCTGACGGAACCAGTACGTGGACGGCGGCTCGGGCACGAGATCGGCCACGCCGCCCCACGCACGGTGCTCCATCCACACATCGTCGGCGCGCTCGAGGATGTAGGGGATCCATCCGATCTGGCCTTCGCTGTAGGCCAGGCGCAGCTCGGGATGGCGCACCAGGATGCCCGAGAACAAGAAGTCGCTGAGCGAGCTCATGGCGTTGCCGAAGCTCAGCGTGGCGGCCACCGCAGGTGGCGCATCCGACGATGTGGCCGGCATCTGGCTCGACGAACCGATGTGCATACAGATGACGGTGCCCGTCTCGTCGCACGCCTGGAAGAAGGGCTCCCAGTAGCCCGAGTGGATCGTGGGCAGGCCGAGCTTGGCGGGGATCTCGCTGAATGCCACGGCGGTGCACCCGCGGGCGGCGTTACGGCGGACCTCGGCAGCGGCTGCCTCGACATCCCACAGCGGCACGATCGGGAGCGGGATGAGCCGGCCGCCGGAGTCACCGCACCACTCGTCGACCATCCAGTCGTTGTAGGCACGCACGCATGCCATGGCGAGGTCCTTGTCGGCGGCTTCGGCGAAGGTCTGGCCGCAGAACCGTGGGAACGTGGGGAAGCACAGCGATGCCTCGACGTTGTCGACGTCCATGTCTTCGAGCCGGGCGGCCGGGTCGTAGCACCCGGGACGCATCTCGTCGTAGGTGATCGGTGAGAGCGTCATGTCGTCGCGGTCGAAGCCGACCGCCGCCACGTGCCGCTTGTGGGGAGCCACCAGATCACCGTAGAACCACGTGTCGGCCTTGGGCTTGGAGTCGTCCCACTCGATGTCGTAGCTGGTCCCACCCTTGTAGACCATCGAGCCGATACCGCGCCGCTCGACGCGGGGCGCATCGGGGTGGCTCGCCCATTTCGATGGGAGCCACCGCTCGAAGAGGTGCGGTGGTTCGACGACGTGATCGTCGACGGAGATGATCTTGGGGATCGTGCGTTCGCCCATCATGGCCGGTCACTCCTCGGGGTTCGGTGCGCGGGGTCGGCGCTCGTGGCCGATCTCGTTTCTGACACCGTATCAGATCTTGGCGAGAACCTCGATCGCGAACCGCTCGAGTACTTCGAGGAAGACGGGCAGCTCGAGGCCGGGCAGATTGACCACCAGCGCAGTACCGCCTGCGGCGCGGAGTTGCCCGATCTCGTCGATGACGGTCTCCGACGACCATGCACTGGCCCCGCTCCCCCCGCTGGCGAACGCCGCCATGGTCTGCGGGATCACCGCGATGTCGATCGGATCGGTGCGGCCGGCATCCTCCATCATCTGGTGCAGGCGGCTGATCCGCGACCCGAGCTCGTCGACACCCTCGATGCCGGGCGTGCCGAGATGCGGGGCAGCGGACCGGGGGGACGGCATCGGGGACCATCCCTGGGCGTGGCGAACCACCCGGCGCATCGCTGCCAGGGAGTTGCCACCCACCCAGATCGGAGGATGGGGTCGCTGTGTCGGGATCGGCCTCACCACCGTTCCCGCAGCCCGGTACGACGGCCCGTCGCGATGAACCGGCTCACCCGACCATGCCTGCTTGATGGCCTCGAGGGTGTCGTCGGCCACTGCGGCGCGTTGCGCGTAGTCGCCGCCGAGCGCGTCGAACTCGGCTTCGAGGTAGCCGACACCGACACCCAGTGTCACGCGGCCCGACGAGAGGACATCGAGGCTGGCGACCGCCTTGGCGGCCAGGAACGGATTGCGGTAGCCGAGCACGAGCAAGTTGGTGTGCAGGCGGAGTGTCGTGGTGGCTGCTGCAGCGAACGACAGGGCCACGAAGGGGTCCACCGTCGGGTGACCACCCCGCCCGATCCAGGTCTCGTCGGGAGCCGGGTGGTCGGTGACGAACACGGCGTCGATCCCGAGCCGCTCAGCGGCTTCGGCACATGCCCCGATGCCCGCACCGGTCAGCAGTTCGGCGTCGGCCGGGATCCGGTCGACCGGAAGGCCGATGCTGACGAACATCAGCGCTCGTTGACAGCGATGCCGCCGTCGACCCAGAGGGTGGTGCCGGTGACGAACGAGGCATCGGAGCCGGCGAGGTAGGTGACCGCAGCAGCCACGTCGTCGGGTGTGCCCACGCGTTTCACGGGCGTGAGATCGACGAGCTTGTCGCGCCGCCCGGGTCCCGCCAGGAAGGGTGCGGTCATCGGCGTCTCGATGAACCCGGGCGCCACGGCGTTCACCCGGATCGAGCGCGGCGCCAGTTCGAGCGCCAGCATCTTGGTCAACATCCACGCCCCGGCCTTGGCCACGCAGTACGCCCCGTTGTTGACCGTGGCGTGCTGGTACTCCCCCGAGGTGATCACTGTGATGGTGCCGCCATCGACCATGATCGGCACCAGCTCCCTGGTGGACACGAGGAGTCCGTTGAGATTCACGTCGAGCACGTGGTGCCATCCCTCGAGCGACGACTCCATGAGCGGGGCGGGGCCGTCGAGGATCGTCCCGGCGGCCAGCACGAGGTGATCGAGCCGACCGAACCGGTCACGCACGTGGTCAGCCAGCTGGCGACACGACTCCTCGTCGGTGACGTCGACCTGAGGCTGGTCGCCGTCGCTGACGACCAGATCGGCCACCACGACCCCAGCGCCGAGCGATCGGAAACGCTCCACGCATGCCGCCCCGATGCCGCTCGCGCCACCGGTCACCACCGCGACCGCCCCCTCGAAGCCGCTCACATCACGCTCGATCCGGCAGACCCGCGCTGGGCAGGTGCGGGGCGGCGAGCGTCTGGTGGAGCACGGTCGCCAGGGTCGACCGGAGGTCGCTGACGCTCGAACCGGCGCGACCCAGTCCCACCTGGTACGAGAGCAGACGCTCGAGCATCGCCAGCATCGCTGCGCCGGTGGCGAACGGGTCGAGTGACCGACTCAGCCGGCCGGCTTCGATCCCGTTGCGGACCATCGCGGCCATGGCCTCGACCATCGGCACACTGGCCCTCCGGCGCACCGCCCGGAACCGACGATCTCCCTCCTCGGCCTTGAGGTTGCGGATGCGCAGCACGCCACGGTTCGCGTTCCAGTACCGCCGATAGGCATCGACGAAATCGAGCGCGCTCTCGAGGCCGTCCTCGGCGTGCCAGTCGGACGAGAAGTACTCGACCAGCGCCCGTTCGTCTTCCCCGGCCTCCTCCGCCAACATCAGGATCGCATCGTCGACGTCGTTGAAGTACTGGTAGAAGGTGGCCGGCGACGTGCCGATGGCGCGGGTGATGTCGACCACCTTGAGTTCGAGCACACCGTTGCTGTCGAGGAATCGGGCGGTCTCGTCGAGCAGCCGGCGACGGGTTGCTCTCGCCCGCGCGCCGATGACCCGCCCATCGGCTGCCTGTTGCTCTGAAGCCATCTTCGTCGACATACCTTCCATGCACGCGCGGGGCGCGCCCTAGACCCCGTACACGGGTGCAGGTGAGGGGGCGCTCTTCAGCAGCTCTGACACCACCGACCCTACTTCCGACGGTTCGTACCGGGCGCGTTTGTCGTTCACCGCACCGTGCTGCCAGCCGTCGGCCACCGACAGCTCCCCACCCGCGATCTCGAACACCCGACCCGAGACGTCACAATCGCCCGATCCGAGCCAGACCACCAGCGGGCTCACGTTCGCAGGGTCCATGGCATCGAAGCCCTCGTCGGGCGGGCGCATCATCTCCGCGAACGCATCCTCGGTCATGCGGCTCCGAGCCGACGGAGCGATGCAGTTGGCCCGGATCCCGTATCGGTCGAGCTCGGCCGCCGCCACCACCGTGAAAGTGGCGATGCCGGCTTTGGCTGCCGAATAGTTCGCCTGCGAGACACTGCCGAACAGACCGGCACCTGACGACGTGGTGACGATCCGGGGGCTCGCCCCGCGGCCGGCCTTCGACTCGGCCCGCCAGTGGTCGATGGCATGTCGGACCGGACAGAACATGCCGCGCAGATGGACCCGGATCACGGCGTCCCATTCGTCGACGCTCATGTTCACCAACATCCGATCGCGTACGATGCCTGCGTTGCACACCAGCGTGTCGAGCCGACCCCACGTGTCGAGCGCCTGGGCGATCATCGCCCCGGCGGAGTCCATCTCGCTGACGTCGTCGCCGTTCACGATGGCCTCGCCGCCCATCGCGGAGATCTCGTCGACCACCTGCGCTGCGGGTCCGGGATCGTTCCCCTCACCCGTCAGCGAAGCACCCACGTCGTTGACCACCACCTTGGCGCCCTCGGCAGCGAACGCCAGGGCGTGAGCACGCCCGAGACCCCGGCCCGCTCCGGTCACGATCACGACCCGTCCGTCACAGATTCCCATCGATCCACCTCTCTTGTTGCGGTTCCACGTCTCTCGGTCGGTTCACGGCCGGATCAGCATGTCGGCGATGGCGAGCGAGTGATCATCGGTCGAGCCGAACGAGACATCGAGCGCCACGGCCCGCTTCCAGTAGCGCTGGGCGTCGACCTCCCAGGTGAATCCCATCCCACCGTGGATCTGGATACCGGTCTTGCCGCAGAACAACGCTGCGTGACCGGCCACGGCCTTGGCCCCGCTCACGGCGCGCGCCGGCTCGGCATCGCTCGCATCGTCGAGGGCGCACCCTCCGGCACGGACCGCGGCACGGGCCACATCGGCATGAACGAACATCTCGGCGAGCATGTGCTTGACCGCCTGGAAGCTTCCGATGGGGCGTCCGAACTGCTCGCGACCCTTGGCGTACTCGTTCGCCAGATCGGTGGCTGCTGCCGCGACGCCCACCTGGAGAGCAGCCGTGAGGAGAACGCCCAGTTCGGAGAGCTCGCGAACCGGCGTGCCGGTCGCGATCACCGCTGAGTTCGAGCGCACCTGATCGAGCCCGTCGAGGCAGATCAGCACCGGTCCGAGCGGATCGAGCGGCCGGCCAACGGGATCGAGCGTCAGGCTCGCGGGGTCGATGCGCCGAAGGTCGTGGCCGTCGAACCACAACAGGTCGTCCACCTCGGTGGCGTGTTCGATCATCGTGACACCCCCCGACGGCTCGAACATCGAGACGATCCGGGTGCCGTCGGCGGCGCCGTCGATCAGCTCGGCGGCGAGGTGGGTCGCCACCAAGGGTCCGGGCACCAGCCCGCGGCCCAGCTCCTCGTACACCAACGTGGCCTCGCGGGCGCCCATGCCGTCGCTACGGAGCGAGAAGACGCCCATGTCGCCCAGCTCACGCCACTTCGTGCGGTCGAGCACGGCGTCGGTCTCCTCGACCGAGTGGAGCCACTCGGCCGGGAACCGCCCGGCCACGAACGCTCGCATCCCCTCTGCGAGGGCCACCTGGTCGTCGGTCACCCAGAAGTCCATCCGCGCTCCTTCGGCTGGCCGAGCAGACGCTCGGCGACAATGTTCTTCTGGACCTGCGAGGTACCCGCGGCGATCGACATCGACAGGGCGTGGATGCGGCCCTGCACGTGACGGCCGGTCGGGAGCTCACCGATGTCGTCGAGCGACAGCGAGGCCCGATCGAGCAACCGCAGGGCGAGATCGCCCATCCGGTGCCGGAGATCGGTGTACGCCAGCTTGAAGACGTTGCCACCGGCGCCGACCAGACCGGTGCGGGTGGCTTCTGAGATGTTGCGACGGGTCAGCGCCCACAGGGCATCGAGTTCGGCAGCCAGCATCCCGAGCTCGCGCCGCAACCCGAGGTCGTCCCACGCGGTGCCGCCGCGCCGTGTCACCTTGCGGGCCAGCTCGGCCAACTCCCGGCAGAGTTCCATCGAGTCGAGCATCTCCGACACGAAGGCGGTGCCCCGCTCGAAGCTGAGCGTGACCATGGCCACCCGCCAACCGTCGTTCTCGTTGCCGACGCGGTTCGACACGGGGATCCGCACCTCGTCGAGGTACATCTCGCAGAACTCGGTCGAACCCTCCATCGTGCGCAGCGGCCGGACGTCGATGCCGGGTGCGTCCATCGGCATGATCAACCAGGTGATCCCTCGGTGCTTGGGAGCGTCGGTGTCGGTGCGCACGAGCATCTCGCAGTAATCGGCCACATGGGCGAAGCTGGTCCAGATCTTCTGACCGCTGACCACGTAGTCGTCACCGTCGCGGACCGCTCGACACCGCAAGCTGGCGAGATCGCTACCAGCGCTCGGTTCGCTGAAGCCCTGACACCAGATGTGGTCGCCGCGCAGGATCCCGGGAAGGTGGTGCTCCTTCTGTTCGGGTGTGGCCTCGACCACGAGCGTGGGCCCGGCGTGGAGCAGGCCGACGAAGTTCATCCCCACGTACGGCGCCCGAGCGCGCTCGGTCTCCTCGAGGAAGATGAGGTGCTCGGTGGGTGATGCACCGCGGCCGCCGTAGTCGCGCGGCCAGTTGATGCCGGCGTAGCCGGCGTCGTGCAGCGTCCGCTGCCATCGTGAGTCGTAGGCACGACGGGCGGGCCAGTCGGAGCGGTCGGGGGTGGGCCCGACGTCGGGGAGCACGGACTCGAGCCACGCCCGCAGCTCGGTCCGGAACTGTTCCTCTTCATCGGTGTAGCGGAGATCCATCAGCGACTCCTCGCCTGGCCGCCATGCGTCTGGCGGAGGTCTTTCTTCAGCACCTTGCCACTCGGGTTCCGAGGGAGGGCATCGACGATCACCAACCGCTCGGGCAGCTTGTACCTGGCCAGGCGCTCCGACGTGAGGTGAGCGGTCATCTCCTCGAAGGTGATGGAGTGGTCGGCAGCGCACACCACCACGGCACACGCCTGCTCGCCGCTGTCGGGATCGGGTACGCCGATGACCGCGGCGTCGGCGATCGCCGGGTGGGCGTACAGCAGGTCCTCGATCTCCTTCGCGGAGATGTTCTCGCCCTTGCGGATGATGATGTCCTTGAGGCGGCCGGTGATGCTCACCCAACCACCATCGTCGATCACGCCCAGGTCCCCGGTACGGAACCAACCGTCGTCGGTGAACGCCTCGGCGTCGAGCGAGCGGTCGAGGTACCCGAGACACACCTGAGGCCCACTCACCTGCAACTCGCCCTCCTCACCGGCACCGAGCACGGCTCCGTCGAGCACGACCCGAACCGACACGTCGGGACACGGACGCCCGTCGGTGCGTGCCTTCTTGTCGTCGGGATCGTCGATGTGCACCATCGTGTTGATCGGGCTCTCGGTCATCCCCCAGCCACCGATCAACGGGGCGCCGAACGCCTCGAGCATCTCGTGATGCAGGCTCACCGGTTTCGGGGCGCCGCCCCCGTTGAAGATCCGGACGTCGGGCATCAGCTGTTCACCGGGGGGCAAGGCCCGCTGCGCCGCCAGGTAGGCCAGCCAGAACACCGTGCCCGCGCCGGCGCAGGTGCACCCCTGCCGGCCGAGCCAGTGTGGCGTGGCCGCCGGATCGAAGACCTCGACCATCAACAGGCGGACGCCGGTCTGCAACGCGTTGAAGAGCCACACCATCCCGCCGACGTGGGTGATCGGGAACACGACGGCCGCTCTGTCGTCGGGTCCGACCTGCATGCTCCACTGCATCCCGGCGTTGGCGGCGGCGAGCGAGTGGTCGGAGTGGCGCGCACCCTTGGGATCAGCGGTGGTGCCCGAGCTGTAGAACAGCCACCGAACCTCGTCGGGGCCCGACGCACGGTACGGCGGCAGGGTCGCCGGATCGCCCTCGGGGAGCGCCGGGTCGGCCACCACCACCTCGACGCCGGTGGACGAGCCGGCGGCCACCTCCTCGGCCATCGCCGCGTAGTCGAAACCGCGGAAGGTGCCGGGCACGATCAGCAGCCGGCACCGGCTCTCAGAGACGATGAACGACACCTCACGCGTGCGATAGATCGGGAGGATCGGGTTCTGCACGGCGCCGAGGCGCGCCAACGCGCCGCTGAGCACGAGGGCCTCGAAGCGCGACGGCAGGATCCACGACACCAACGTGCCCTCGCTGACACCGAGGGCGAACAGTCCGGCCGCGGCTCGTTCACACGCCGCCCGGTACTCGGCGTGGGTGAGCAACCGATCGGCTTCGTCGATGGCCATGACCGCGTCGGGTGTGAGCGATGCCCTGGCCTCGACCATCTCCCACAGCGTGAGGCCGGCCACGTCGATCACGTCGGGCGACCGGGAGACGACTCCGTCGTTCAGCGCGTCCATCGTCGGGCCTCCTCATCAGCTCGGGATTGCAATGCCTTCTTGTCGATCTTGCCGATCGGGGTGACCGGGAGCTCGTCGACGACCACGAGCACATCGGGCGCCTTGTAGTCGGCGAGATGACCCTTGACGAAGGCTCGCACGTCGTGGAGGTCGAGCGAGGATCCGGGGGAGGCGACTGCGAAGAGCACGCCGATCTCGCCGAGCCGGTCGTCGACGTCGGCGCCCACCACCGCTCCGGCCAGTACGCCGTCGTGCGCGCCGAGGCAGTTCTCGACCTCGATCGGGTACACGTTGTACCCGCCGCGGATGTACATCTCGGACTCTCGCCCGGTGAGGCGGAGGTTGCCGTCGTCGCCCAGCCAGCCCAGGTCGCCGGTGTCGAGCCACCCGTCGGGGGTGATCGCCGCGGCGGTGCGCTCGGGGTCGTTCCAGTAGCCGCGCATCATCGCCCGTGAGCGGAGCTGCACCCGGCCGACGTGGTCGGGACCGGTATCGGCGATGACGGTCCGGTCGGGGGCCACGAGACGGAGCTCCACGTCGCCGTTCGGACGCCCGACGGTGGTGCAGATCGTGGTGATGTCGTCGTCGACCCGGGTGCCGGTGGCCAGGCACGATTCGGTGCTGGCGTATCGGACCACCACCGGGCAGCCGAGCCGTTCGCGCATCTCGGCGACCAGCTCGGCCGGGACGCGTGCTGCGCCGGTGCCGGCGAGACGAAGCGCCGAGAGGTCGGCGTGGTCGAGCTCGGGGAGATCGAGCAGCATCCGGTACTGCGTGGGGACGCCCTGGCAGACCGTGACCCCTTCGGACACCAGGAGATCGAGGGTGGCCTCGGGCGTCCACGGCGTGGGGGTGATGACGGTGGTGACCACGTTCGCGAGCTCGTCCCACACCCTCGTCATGGCACCCACATGGGCGAACGGGAGGGGCGACAGCCGACGATCGCCCGGCTGGCTCAGCGGCGCTCCACCGAGCGCCATCGAGCGGAGACAGTGGTGGTCGAACCATGCACCCTTCGGTACCCCGGTGGTGCCGCCGGTCCACACGATGGCCACGGGGTCGGTGCCGGCATGCGCGACGTGTCGTCGCCGCGGGTCACCGGACGCGAACTCCGGGAGCGGTCCGTCGAACACGTACGTCGGGCAGGTCAGGGCGTGGATGTGCTCGACCTCGGCAGTACCGAGGCGGGGGTTCACACCGGTGGCCACGGCGCCGGCGCGCAGCACGGCCTGATAGGCGATGGCATAGTCGATGCCGCTCGGAAGCCGGATCGACACCACGTCACCCGGCTCGACACCCTCGTCGATCAGATGCTGCGCCAGGCCGTCGGCCGCAGCGGCCCACTCGACGAACGTGATCGACCGGCGCTCGGGTGAACGCTCGATGAAGGCCTCGACGTCGGGAGCACGCTCGATCACCTCGTCGAACAGGTCGAGCACGGTGTCGAACTCGCCCACGATGGCGTCGTCGCTCACGGGTGACCCCTCATGGTTTCTGATTGTACGTCAGATTTGTCGTGCGCCGCTTCCTCCGCTGCGGTTACGATCGCCGTCGGTTCGATCAGAGGGGCACGTAATGGCGCACGACATGCTGGACAAGATGCGACTCGACGGCAAGGTCGCCGTCATCACCGGGGCTGCGAGCGGGATCGGAGCCGCAACCGCCGAGCTCTTCGCTGCAGCGGGGGCACGGGTCGTGGGTGGCGACATCAACGACGACGGCCTGGCCGCCACGAAGGCCCGCGTCGAGGACCAGGGCGGCGAGTGTGCCGTCCGCCGGTGCAACGTCACGGTCCGCTCCGACGTGGCAGGCCTCGTCGATGCGGCGCTCGAGCAGTTCGGCCAGGTCGACGTGATGTGCAACATCGCCGGCACGATGTTCCCCGGACGCATCGAGGACCTGACCGACGAAGAGTTCGACACAGGTGTCGACCTGAACCTCAAGGGTGTGCTGTACGGGTGCCAGGAGGCCATCAGGGCCATGAGGTCGGGCGACGGCACACCGAGCGGTGGTTCGATCATCAACGTGTCGTCGGGCGCGATCGACCGTCCGTATCCAGGTATCGGGCTGTACGCCCTCACCAAGGCGGCAGTGACCATGCTGACGATGACCCTGGCCATCGAGGCCGGCGAGTACGGCATCCGGGTCAACGCGATCGCCCCCGGAGCCACCATCACGCCGTTCACCACCTGGCGCCTCCACAACGCCGACGGCAGCATCGATCAGGAGGCCTACGACGCGTTCATCGAGGAGATGAAGGGCATGTCACCCCTCGGCATCACCGGCGACCCGATCGACCAGGCGTACATGATGCTGTACCTCGCCTCCGATGCCGCTCGCTACGTCACCGGCGGCATTCACCGCGCGAACGGCGGCCAGACGATGGTGTGGTGAGGATGGTGTGGTGAGGACCGTCAGCTTCGGGCCGTCGAGCGCAGCTCGAACTTGAGCACCTTGCCGCTGGCGTTGGTGGGCAACGTGTCGACCACGTGCACTGCTCGCGGCACCTTGTAGTTGGCCATCCGCTCGCGACACCAGGCGATCAGCTCGTCGGGATCGATGTGTGCCTCCGCGCGGGGAACCACGAAGGCGTGCCCGACCTCCCCCATGCGTTCGTCGGGCACACCGACCACAGCGACCTGTGCGGTCGATGGATGGCCCAGCAGCGTGTTCTCGATCTCGGCTGGATAGGCGTTGAAGCCGCCCACGATGAACATGTCCTTCTTGCGGTCGGTGATGGCGAGGTACCCACGCTCGTCCATCACCCCGATGTCGCCGGTGTGCAACCATCCGTCGGCGTCGATCGCTTCGGCGGTGGCGACCGGGTCCTCGAAGTACCCGAGCATCACGTTGTACCCGCGACAGACGATCTCGCCGGGGGCACCGACGGGGACGTCGACGCCGCTGTCGTCCACCACGCGCACCTCGACGCCGGGGATCGCCCGGCCCGACGTCGAGGCGATGGTCTCGGGATCGTCGTCGGGACGGCAGATGCTGATGGTGCCGGTCGACTCCGTGAGTCCGTACGCCGTGACGATGGTGTCGAAGGTCAACTCGTTGCGCATGCGCAGGATCATCTCGACGGGCACCGCGGCGGCGCCCGTGACGGCGAGCCGCAGCGACGAGAGGTCGTGCAGGTGCCGGTCCGGGTGGTCGAGGATCGAGAGGTAGAGCGTGGGGGGACCGGGGAGCATCGTGATCCGCTCGGCCTCGACACGGTTCAGCACCGCCGCCACATCGAAGACAGGTTCGGGGATCATCGTCGCGCCCCGCAGCAGGCTGGCGAGGATGCCCGCCTTGTACCCGAACGTGTGGAAGAACGGGTTCACGATGAGGTATCGGTCGCCGGCCCGGAGACCCACGGTGCTCCCCCACGTCTCGAACACCCGCATGTTCTGGGCGTGCGACGTCATGACCCCTTTGGGTCGTCCGGTGGTGCCGGAGGTGAAGATGATGTCGGTGACGTCGCTCGGGCTCGCCACCGCGATCCGTTCGTCGAGCATCTCTTGCGAGACACCCTCACCGCCGGCCAGGAAGTCGGCCCAGGACTGAGTGCCCGCCACCGCATCGCCGCGCAGCACCACGGTACGTTCGAGGTGCTCGAGTTCGGTGCCCGACGACGCGAGTGAGCCCACGTAGTCGTTCCCCAGGAATCCGTGCACCGTGAACAGCAGCCGGGCGCCGCTGCGTTCGAGCACGTAGGCCGCCTCGGGTCCCTTGAACCTCGTGTTCATCGGCACCACCACGCCACCGGCGGCGATCGCGCCCAGGGCCGCCAGGATCCACTCGTTGAGGTTCGGTGCCCAGATCCCCACCCGATCGCCAGGCGTCACCCCGGCAGCGATGAACGCCCGGGCGGCCTCGTCGACGCGTCGCGAGAGCTCCACGAAACTCCACCGCACCTCGCCGTCGACCACCGCTTCGGCGTCACCGAACCGCTCCGCGGCGCCGCGGACCATGTTGGGGATGGTGCCGAACGTCAGGTCGGGGCGGTCGATGTCGTCGGGCACCGAGCTCGCCCCGTCAGCTGAAGCCGTCGAGGTGCAGCATCGTGATGGCGTTGCCGCGCAGCACCTTGTGCACGATGTCGTCGGGCAGGTCGGCAGTCTGCTTGCGAGCGAGCTCGACGGTGAGCGGCCAGGTGGAGTCCGAGTGCGGGTAGTCGGTCTCGTACGTGACGTTGTCGACGCCGATCTGCTCGATCGAGCGCAACCCGTGGGCATCGTCGAAGAAGCAGCCGTACATGTGCCGGCGGAACAGATCCGACGGCGGTTCGAGCACCTTGTCGGCCACGCCACCCCAGCCGCGGTTCTCGTGCCACACCGCGTCGGCCCGTTCGAGGATGTAGGGGATCCAGCCGATCTGGCCCTCGCTGTAGGCCACCTTGAGATCGGTGTGACGCGTGAACACCCCGCTCATCAACCAGTCGACCATGCTGAACGCGCAGTTGGCGAACGTGAGCGTGGAACCCACTGCGGCGGGGGCGTCGGGTGACGTCGACGGCATCTTCGACCCCGAGCCGATGTGCATGTTGATGGTCGTCTTCGTCTCGTTGCACGCCTCGAAGAACGGCTCCCAGTAGCCGTCGGCATCGTGGATGCTGGGGAGCCCGAGATTGGGTGGGATCTCGCTGAAGCAGACGGCATGGACGCCGCGTTCGGCGTTGCGGCGGACCTCGGCCGCCGCGGCGACCGGATCCCAGAGGGGCACGATGATGAGCGGGATGAGGCGGCCGCCGGACTCACCGCACCATTCGTCGACCATCCAGTCGTTGTAGGCCTGCACGCACAGCAGGGCGAGTTCCCTGTCGCTCGCCTCGGTGAACGTCTGACCACAGAAGCGCGGGAAGGTCGGGAAGCACAGCGACGCCTCGACGCCGTTGACGTCCATGTCCTCGAGTCGCTCCGGCACCGACCACGAGCCCTTGCGCATGTCGTCGTAGGTGACGCCCTTCAGCGTCACCTGATCGCGGTCGAACCCGACGGCCGAGTCGAGGCGGGTCAGGGGTCGGCGGAGGTCTTCGTAGAACCACCAGTCGACCAGATCCCCGGGATCGCCCGGATCTCCGGGGATCGCGACGAACTTGCCGCCGATGAACGACATCTCCTTCACCGGAGCGCGCACGATGCGCGGACCGACGTCGTGGTATTTCGCCGGGAGGCGATCCATCCAGACTCCGGCCGGCTCGATCACATGGTCGTCGACTGAGATGATCTTCGGCAGCTCTCGCATCGCGACAGAGTAGCATCCCGTTTCTGACAGTGCGTCAGATGTGCCGACAGCACCCGAGGGGGACACTCGACATGGAAGCAGCAACGACACCGGGCGAGGGGTTCGGCACCGATCTGGAGTCCATCGACTACCGGGCCGACGGACCGGTCGCGTGGGTCACCCTCGATCGGCCCGACAAGATGAACGCCTTCGACGAACAGCTCACGACCGAGCTCCAGTCGGTGTGGAGGGCGCTCCGGTACGACGACTCGATCCGCGCCATCGTGCTCACGGGGGCGGGCGACCGCGCCTTCTGCACCGGCATCGACCGGAACTGGTCGGTCGACCAGCCGACGTCACAGTTCATGATGGACGACCCGGGCCTCCTGCTCGGACCGAAGACGGCCGACCTCTGGAAACCGGTGGTGGCCGCGGTGAACGGAATGGCATGCGGTGGGGCCTTCTACCTGCTCGGCGAGGTCGAGACCATCGTTGCCGCCGACCACGCCACGTTCTTCGACCCCCACACGACGTACGGCATGGCGGCCAGTTTCGAGCCGATCCTGCTGTACGGGCAGCTCCCGTTCGGAGAGCTGTGCCGTCTGGCACTGATGGGCAACTCCGAACGCATGTCGGCCCAGCGAGCCCACGACATGGGCTTCGTCCAAGACGTGGTGCCCGCCGATCAGCTCCTCGACACGGCGGGGCGCATCGCCCACGCCATCGCCGCCCAACCAGCAGCCGCCGTGGAGGGCACGCTGCGCTCGCTGTGGGCGGCCAGGGAGATGGCTCGCGCCCAGGCGCTGGCGATGGCACCACACCTCGTCACGCTCGGCAACCAGCCCGACGCCCTGGCCGAAGGGCAGCAGGCGTTCACGAGCGGCGAACGTCCCACACCCGTGGTGCGCTGATGAGTGGAGCCCTCACCAACGGCGCGCCCGACGCCGACCGACCGCCGACCCTCACCCCCGACGCATTCCGTCTCGACGGACGTACTGCAGTGGTCACCGGCGCCGCACGAGGCCTCGGCGAGGCGATCGCACGATCCTTCGCCCAGTTCGGCGCGGAGCTGGCGATGTGCGACCGCAACGCCGACGGGCTGAGCACCGTGGCGGACGACCTGCGCAGCCAAGGTGTCGCGGTGACCACCGCCGTGCTCGACGTACGCGACGCCGACACCGTACGGGAGTGGATCGACGGTCTTCCGGGCGCCGTCTCGAACAAGCGGATCGACGTGGTGGTGAACAACGCCGGTGGCACGTTCCACTCACCGTTCCTCGAAGTCAGCGACCGCGGCCGCCAGAGTCTGGTCGACGAGAACTTCACGAGCGTCGCGCTCGTCACGTCGGCGTGCGTCCCGCACATGACCGAGGGCGGCTCGATCATCAACGTCACCTCGGTCGAGGCGTACAGGGCGGCGCCGGGCTTCGCTGTGTACGGCGCCATGAAGGCCGCCGTCGAACACCTCACGCGCTCGCTGGCGCTCGAGCTGTCCGATCGTGGGATCAGGGTGAACTCACTCGCACCTGACGCGCTGCCCACCCCGGGCGACGCCGACCTGCTCGTGGGCGACGACGACTACGGCGCCAAGCTGGCCCTCGGGTGGGGTGCTCCCGACGACATCTGCGGGGCGGCAGTGTTCCTCGCCTCGTCCGCCTCGCGTTTCGTCACCGGCACCACGATCCACGTCGACGGCGGCAGCGATGCAGCCCGTGGCTGGCGCAAGACCCCCGCCGGCTGGTGGCCCTGAGCAGTTCGACCAGGTGGCGTTGCGACCCGATCAGCTGCTGAGCACGGCCGACGACACTCTCCGCCGGTGCCACGACGTGGTGCCGTACGCCCGCTCGAGGGCCCACACCTTCTTCATCCACAACTGCAGATCGGCTTCCCACGTGTACCCGATGGCGCCGTGCACCTGCATGGCAGCTCTCGACGTGGCGTGCGCCGCCTCGTTGGCGAGCGCCTTGGCCATGCTGACGTCGCGGGCCACGTCGGCGGCACCCGTGGCGACCGACCACGCCGCCCGGTACGTGGGCGCCTTGGCGAACTCGACCTTCAGCAACGCATCGGCGAGGAGATGTTTCACCGCCTGGAACGATCCGATCGGCTTGCCGAACTGATGGCGCTGACGTGCGTACTCGCCGGCCATGTCGATCATCGCCTCGGAGGCACCGATCAGGTACGCCGCGGTGGCGACCGCCGCTCGGTCGCGAGCCGCATCGAGATCGACCGCGTCCGCTGTGGACCGGCCGTCGTGGTCCACCAACCCACCGCCACGGACGATCCCGAGGCGCCGGCCACCGTCGATGCCGCCCGCGTCGTCGATCTCGGCGCCGGCGAGATCGAGCAGACCCTCGGGCGTCAGCACCACGTGTGCGACCGATGCGTGGGGGACGTGGCCGGTGCCGTCGAGCTCCGCCGTGGCCACCAATTCACCGGACGCGATCCCCGCCGCCCACTTCGAGCCGGCGAGGACCGGCCCGGCGATCGCCATCGATTCGATGACCGGGCCGGGCACGATGGCCCGGCCCAGCTCCCGGAACAGCAGCACGGCGTCCACCATCGAGCCCCCGAGACCACCGTCGGTCTCGGGCAGGAGCATCCCGATCACACCCATCTCGGCCAGTCGCGCCCACAGCGCCGGATCGTGGCCGACCCCGTCGTCCCACACTGCGCGCACCTGCGACGCGGTGCACTGCTCGGCAAGCATCTTCCGCAGGGCGTCGGCGAACAGGCGCTGATCCTCGTCGAACGCGAAGCGCATGGTCAGACTCCCTTCGGCAGCGCGAGGACGCGATCGGCGATGATGTTGCGCTGCACCTCGTTGGTACCGGCGTAGATCGGGCCCGACAGCGAGAACAAGAACCCGTCGACCCACCGCTCGTGGGGGCCGTGCATCCGCTCGGCCTCGGGGCCGAGGATGTCGAGTGCGAGTTCATGGAGGCGCACGTCCATCTCGCTCCAGAAGATCTTGTTGAGGCTCGACTCGGAGCCGATCGGGGTGCCGTCGAGCATCGCCGTGACGGTCTGATAGGTGTGCAGCCGATATCCCTCGGCCTGCATCCACACGTCGGTGACCGCGTCGGCAAGGGCCAGATCGGCCGGATCGGCATGGGTGCGCCACAGCTCGATCAGCCGCGCAGCCGCCTCGGTGAAGCGGGCCGGACTCCTGAGACTGACGCCCCGCTCGAACCCGGCCGTCGCCATCGCCACGTACCAGCCGCGACCTTCGTCGCCGAGGGTGTTCTCGACGGGCACGCGCACGCCGTCGAAGAAGATCTCGGCGAAACCGGTATCGCCGTCGAGTTGGCGGATCGGCCGCACCGTGACCCCCGGGGCGTCGAGCGGGCACAGGATGAACGTGAGCCCCCGGTGGCGCTCGGAGTCGGGGTCGGAGCGGAAGATGCCGAAGCACCAGTCAGCCCAGACGGCGCGGCTGGCCCAGATCTTCTGGCCGTCGAGCACCCAGTGATCTCCGTCGCGGGTGGCGGTGGAACGGATGCTGGCCATGTCGCTCCCGGCATCGGGCTCGCTCCATGCCTGCGCCCACACGATCTCACTCGATGCCATCGTGGGGAGGAACCGGGCCTTCTGCTCCGCCGTACCCACCTCCATGATCGTCGGACCGAGCAGGAAGATTCCGTTCTGGTTGACCCGGCCGGGCGCACCGGCACGGAAGTACTCCTCCTCGAAGATCAACCACGACAGGTAGTCAGCACCCCTCCCGCCGTACTCCTCGGGCCATGACACCGCCGACCAGCGGCCATCGGAGAGCCGACGCTCCCAGTCGCGGTGGAGCGCGAAGCCCTCGGCCGTATCGAAGCTCGGGAGCGGTTCGGCGGGAACATTCGCCTCGAGCCAGTTCCTGGCCTCGGCACGGAACGTCTCCTGCTCGGGTGTGGCCGTCAGATCCATGGCAGTTCAACATAGCGTCCCGACCATCCGAGCATCTGACGCCGCGTCAGAATGATTCGAAGGGCACCCGGACGCCGCGATATGGTGGCGACGTGTCGAACCCAACCACCCGGAAGCCGGCAGTCGACGGCTGGTTCACGATGCCCGAGGTGGGCAGCAGCGAGGCTCCCACCCTGATCGGCTGCCGCTGCGGACGGTGTGGCACGTATGTGTTCCCACCGCGCGAGGGTGGATGCCCCAACCCGTCGTGCACGTCGCCCGAGCTCGAGCGCGTGCCCCTGTCGAGTCGCGGTCGCATCTGGAGCTACACCGAGAACCAGTACGCGCCACCCCCGCCCTACGTGGCAGCCGACCCCTTCGAGCCCTACGCCCTCGCTGCGGTCGAGCTCGAGGCCGAAGGGCTCATCGTGCTCGGCAAGGTTCCCAAGGGGATCATGGCCGCCGACCTGAAGGTCGGCATGGAGATGCAGCTCGAGCTCGACACGCTGTTCGTCGACGACGACGGCACCGAGAACGTCGTCTACACCTGGGCACCCGCTGCACCGACGGGAGGAGACGACCGATGAACGCCCGCGACGATCTGGTCATCCTGGGCGTCGGGATGCACCCCTGGGGCAAGTGGGGGCGCGACTTCACCGAGTACGGCGTCGCCGCGGCCCATGCCGCCCTCGACGACGCCGGCCTCCAGTGGCGCGACATCGAGATGGTGGCCGGAGCCGACACGATCCGCAACGGCTATCCCGGTTTCATCGCCGGCGCCACCTTCGCCCAGAAGATGGGGTGGACCGGCATCCCCGTCTCGTCGAGCTACGCAGCGTGTGCCAGCGGCGCCCAGGCCCTGCAGAGCGCTCGCGCCAACATCCTCGCCGGGTTCTCCGACGTGGCGATGGTGGTGGGCGCCGACACCACCCCCAAGGGCTTCTTCGCCCCGGTCGGTGGTGAGCGCACGAACGACCCCGACTGGCTCAGGTTCCGGCTGCTCGGCGCCACGAACCCCTCCTACTTCGCGCTGCTGGCGCGGCGTCGCATGGACCTCTACGGCGCGACCAGCGAGGACTTCGCGCTCGTGAAGGCGAAGAACTCCCGCCACGGCCTGAACAATCCCAACGCCCGGTTCCGGAAGGAATCCGACGTCGACGACGTGCTCAACAGCCCGATGGTGTCCGACCCCCTCCGGCTCCTCGACATCTGCGCCACGTCCGACGGCGGGGCGGCGTTGATCGTGGCCAGCGCCGAGTACGCCACGCGACACCTCGGCTCGCTCGAGGGTGCCGTGCGGGTGAGAGCCGTGTCCACCGTGACCCCGGCATACCCGCAGCACCTGCTCGAACTCCCCGACATCGCCACCGATTCCCACGCCGTGGTGCCCGCACCCGAGCGCAGCTACAAGGACTCGATCCCGTGGGCGGCCTACGAGGAGGCCGGCATGGGACCCGACGACATCGACGTGGCCGAGGTCTACGACCTCTCGACGGCGCTCGAACTCGACTGGTACGAGCACCTCGGGTTGTGCGACAAGGGCGAGGCCGAGGCGTTGCTCCGCAGCGGCGCCACCACCGTCGGCGGACGAGTCCCGGTCAACCCCTCCGGCGGGCTGTCGTGCTTCGGCGAGGCGATCCCGGCCCAGGCCATCGCCCAGGTGTGCGAGCTCACCTGGCAGCTCCGAGGGCAGGCCACCGGTCGCCAGGTCGACGGCGCCCGGGTCGGCATCACCGCGAACCAGGGCCTGTTCGGCCACGGGTCGTCGGTGATCGTCACTCGCTGAGACCCGTCACATCTGACACTCCGTCAGGTCACGGCTACGCTTGCCCCATGACCGAGGCCTTCATCGTCGACGCCGTCCGCACGCCCGTCGGGCGTCGCGGTGGCGGTCTGTCCGCCATCCACCCGGCCGATCTCGGCGCCCACTCGATCTCGGCGCTGATCGAGCGCACAGGGGTCGATCCGAACCTCGTCGACGACGTGGTGTTCGGCAACGTCGACTCGATCGGCCCGCAGGCCGGCTGCATCGCCCGCACCTGCTGGCTCGCCGCCGGGTTGCCCGAACACGTTCCCGGCACGACCATCGACCGCCAGTGCGGCTCGGCCCAGCAGGCGGTGCACTTCGCCGCGCAGGCGGTCATGAGCGGAACGATGGATCTCGTGGTGGCCGGTGGGGTCCAGAACATGTCGATGATCCCGATCTCGTCGGCGATGTTCGCCGGACAGCCGCTCGGGTTCGACGACCCGTTCACGGGATCCACCGGCTGGACCACCCGCTACGGCAACGGCGAGGTCAGCCAGTTCACCGGGGCCGAGATGATGGCCACCAAATGGGACATCAGCCGTGCGCAGATGGAGAACTTCGCCGTCGAGTCACACGAGCGCGCCATCCGGGCGATCGCCGAAGGGCGCTTCCAGTCCCAGATCGCCCCGCTCGCCGGCGTGTCGAACGACGAAGGGCCGCGCGAACCCAACCTCGAGAAGATCCGGTCGCTCCCCGTCCTCGTCGAGGGTGGACGCATCACCGCCGCAGTGGCGAGCCAGATCTCCGACGGATCGGCGGCCCTGCTCGTCGCCAGTGCGGCAGCCGTCGAGGCCCATGGCCTGTCTCCCATGGCACGGATCCATCACATCAGCGTGCTCGCCGACGATCCGATCATGATGCTGTCGGCCCCGATCCCGGCGACGGCACGTGCGCTCGAGCGCACCGGTCTGTCACCCGACGAGATCGACCTGGTCGAGATCAACGAGGCGTTCGCCCCGGTGGTGCTGGCATGGTTGGCCGAGACGGGCTTCGACCACGCCAAGGTGAACGTCAACGGCGGGGCCATCGCCCTCGGCCATCCGCTCGGCGCCACCGGCGCACGATTGATGACCACGCTCGTGCACGAGCTCGAGCGCACCGGTGGCCGCTACGGCCTCCAGACGATGTGCGAGGGCGGCGGCCAGGCCAACGTCACCATCGTCGAGAACCTCCGCCGGTAGATCTCCGACCCGCCACCACACGTGTCGTTCCGTGTGGGCGCACGAGAACTGGCGCGAGGGAAGTAATGCAGTGCATTAAGGTGGCGGCAGCCCCTGACACGGACCAGGGCTTTTTTCGTGTCAGGGAGGACACCCATGCATTCGAACCGTCGAATTCTCCGCTCGGTCGCCGCTCTCGCGGCGGCGACACTCGGGCTCGTCGCCTGCAGCGGTGACGACGCCGCGGCACCGGCCGACGCCGCGCCGCCAGCGGTCACCGACGCCCCCGAGACCACCATCACCGGGGCCCCCGAGACCACCGTCGCCGAAGCCCCCGAGACCACCATCACCGAGACCACCGTCACCGAGACCACCGTCGCCGAAGCCCCCGAGACCACCATCACCGAGACCACCATCGCCGAGGTCGAGGTGCTGACCATCGTGCTGTCCAACGACGACGGAGTGGACGAACCGGCGTTCGACGTACTGTTGGCGCTCCTCCTCGACGAATCGGACGTGGAGGTGACCGTGGTGGTCCCGGCCGAGGATCGCAGTGGCACCTCCGACAACGTGACCGAAGGCGGCGCCGAGTACCGCGAGGCGATCACACCGGCGGGTGTGCCCGCCTACGCCGTCGAAGGCTTCCCGGCCGATTCGGTGCTCGTCGCCCTCGACGAACTCGACCTGACGCCGCACTTGGTGGTCTCGGGGATCAACCCCGGTCAGAACATCGGGCCCTTCGCGGCGCTGTCGGGAACCGTCGGGGTGGCCCGTACCGCCATCCGGCGGGGCTATCCGGCCCTGGCCGTCAGCGCCGCTCTGCAATTCGACGAGGAGCAGTTCGTGTTCGCGGCCAACCTCGCCCTCGATTGGATCCGGGAGAACCGCGAGTCGCTCGTCACTCGAACCCATCAGACCGACACCGTGACCAATCTCAACGTGCCTGCATGTGCCGTGACGCTGATGGGACCACTGGTCGAGGTCCCGCTCGGGACCGAGTTCCCAGACGAGGTCAACCCGTTCGAATCGACCTGCGACCAGTCCGATGCCGAACCGGCGTCCGACGTCATCGCGGTGATCGCGGGGTATCCCGCGATCACCGCCGTTCAGGCCGATCTCGACGACTGGCCGGGCAACCCCGCCAACTGGGACTGACCCGCAGCGGCACCGAGCGGAGGAGCACCGACGCCGGGATCGCCACGCCATCCGCGAGCACCTCCATCGACGATCGGTCGACCACGACGCGGGGCTCGGTCGACGTGCCACCAGGGATCGTGGCGTCGTGCCGACGTGGGTACTCGGCGTGGAACGGTTCCGTGGTCGAACCCGCCCGGTCGAGGCTCACCAGCGATCGCTCGGCGTCGGCTGGTGGCGAGACAGCATCACCGCGTTGCTGAGCAGTCCGACGTGGCTGAACGCCTGCGGATAGTTACCGAGGAACCCACCGGTGGCGGGGTCGATCTGCTCGGGGAGGAGCCCGAGCGTGCCACCCCGGGCGCAGAGCCGCTCGAACTCCTCGGCCGCCTCGTCGTGGCGTCCCTGCAGGATGAGGTTGTCGATCCACCACGAGGTGCACAGCAAGAAGGCTCCCTCCTCGCCCGGCAGGCCGTCGTCGGAGACCTCGGGGTCGTAACGGTGGATCAGACCCTCTCCGGAGCCCAGCTCCCGCACCACCGCCTCGCAGGTCGCGATCATGCGAGGGTGGTCGGCGGGCACCACCTCTCGCAGCGGGAGGGCGAGCACACTGGCGTCGAGCCCACCGCCGGGGCCCATCGTCTCGGTGAGGGCTCCCTGATCGTCGTCCCAGGCATCGGTGAGGATCAATGTCCGGAGGTGACGGGCCAACGCTTCCCATCGGTTGATGTCACCGGGCAGACCGAGCCGCCGGGCCAGGCGCGAGCCCCGGTCGAGCGCCACCTCGCACATCGCCACGGAGTACGTGAACAGGCGATCAGGGGCGCGGATCTCCCAGATCCCGTGGTCGGGTCGGTCCCACATCTCGGCGGCTCGTTCCACCAGACCACGGATGGCCGACCAGCGCTCGGTGCCGAAGCTGCCGTCTGCAGCTGCCACCCACTGCCACGCACTGTCCACGATCTCGCCGTACGCGTCGTTCTGGTGTTGATTCGCCGCATCGTTGCCCCATCGGACCGGGCTCGATCCGCGATACCCCTCGAGTACCGGATCCTCGCGCTCGTCGGTGGGCACGTTCCCGTCGAGGTCGTAGAGCACCGCGGCGCGTCCGGCGCGTTCCACGGCGCAGAGCACCCAGTACACGTAGTCGAGCGCCTCGCGCTCCATACCGATGCGCCCGAGGGCGTGGACCCCGAACGCTGCGTCACGGATCCAGACGTAGCGGTAGTCCCAGTTCCGCACCCCTCCGAGGGTCTCGGGCAGCGACGAGGTCGGTGCCGCGACCATGGCGCCACTCTCCGCATGGTCGAGGAGCTTGAGGGTGATCGCCGACCGCTCCACCGTGGCGCGGGCGGGCCCGTCGTACTCGATCGAGCGACACCAATCACGCCAGATGGCCTCGGTTCGCTGGAGCGCGTCGGACGGCTCGTCGGTCGGGTGTCGCATCTGATCGGGCTCGCACCATTGCAGACGGAACCACAGTTCGTCTCCCGTGCGAACGGGGAGAGTCGTGTGCGGGCCGTCGAGCCGTCGATTGGCATCGACGTGGAGCCCGAGATCAGGCCGGAGCGCCCAGTGCACGGCCAGCCCGGCGTCGGTGCGGTCGAAGGATGCGCCGCCGCGGGGCTCGATGTCGACCGCCACCTCGGCCTCGCCGTCGAGCACCTCGATGTGCCGGATGAAGGCGCCGTCGGTGTGGCGGACCGTCTCGTGGAGATCTGCGCCGGCCTCGAACGCGAAGCAGTCGGTGAGCCGGAGCGTGGCATCCGCCGTCCGGATCTCGGTGACCACCACGGCTGAGTGGTCGCGGTACCACTGGGCGGCGGCCCGGACTCCTCGCGGTGCGATGCGGAGACAGCCGCCACGATCACGGTCCAGCAGCGAGGCGGCGAGCGGCTCGGAGTCGAAGCGCGGCACGCACATCCACGAGATGGTGCCGTCGGCGGCCACGAGCGCGCTGCCCGCACAGTCGCCGATCAACGCGTGGCGTTCGATGGGGAGATAACCGTCGAGATGTTCGATCGGCTGGAGGTCATGGTCTGGCATGGCAACGGAGCTCTCTCGAGCCGCCCACGATGACGGCGACGAAGGGTCAGCCGTCGACTACCCCGGGAACCGGACCCTCAAACCCTCGCGACATCACGTATCGGCAGTGCTCGCCACCCACCCCATGACCCGGCCGAGATCGACACAGAGTGCGCAGATGCCGGGAAACCCGGCCGAGATCGACACAGAGTTCGCAGATGCCGGGTGCGGGGCCCGACAACGACGAAACCCCAGCGGAACCGTCGATGGCTCTCACGCTGGGGTTTCTTTCGGTGGAGCTAAGGGGAATCGAACCCCTGACCTCTTCCATGCCATGGAAGCGCTCTACCAACTGAGCTATAGCCCCGCGAGCGGGAAGTCGCACGATACCGACCGGGCCGACGCATCGGCAACACGCCGGAGACGGGTTCAGGACGCCGTGGTGCCGGGACGCCACGCGACCGAGGGCACGTCGCGGTAGAGGCGCTCGATGTCGTAGAACTCACGGATCTCCGTGAGGAACACGTGCACCACGACGTCGCCGTAGTCCAGCAGCACCCACTGCTGCTGATCGGCGCCCTCGATCCGCAGCGGCGACCGTCCGAGATCGAGCTTCGAGCGCTCCTCGATGCGGTCGACCAGGGTCCGCACCAGCCGGCGGTTCGGGGCGCTGGTGATCACGAAGTACTCGGAGATCGCGATCAGATCGCCCACATCGAGCACCACCACATCGGCACCCTGCTCATGATCGGCGGTGCGAGCACACGACAGCGCCAGCGCGTGCGCATCGGCATCGTTCACGGCGTCAGCCTCGGTCACGTGTCGTCATCCGTTCCTCCGGCCAGGTCATTCGTCGGGCTCATCGTCGGGTTCGTCGTCGGTGGGTCCGAGTTCGGTCGGCTCGGTGAGTCCGCCCGGCACGCTCGAACCGGTGGCCGCCTCGTCGCGCCGCAGATCGAGATAGCTCCGGCCGAGCACGATCACGGCATCGACCCCAGGGATCTCGAAGTCGGCCGCCTCCACCTCGACCTCGCCGAGCAGCACCGACCACCCTTCCTCGACCTGATCGAGCATCGAGGCGTCCGACACGTAGGCCCGGCTCACCTCGGGCGCTCGGTCACCCCCGGTCACGACCGACACCACGTTGGCCTGCACGAAGAGCAACCGGTTGATGACGTCGCGCGCTGCGTCGGCGTTGTTGAAGCCGGCATTCGCGAGATCGGCCTCGGAGAACACGGCCTCGATCCGGAACGTGAGTGACTCGTTCGGGGCCGCCACGCGGCCGGGTGCGATCTGGGCGAACACGAGGAGCACCTCGGCCCGGTCGAGCACCACCACATCCACATCGCGAGGGTTCCGCTCGTCGGGTGGCACGGCGAAGGTGAGCGAGCGAGCACCGACGCGACCGGCGAAGAGCCGATCGACGAACTCGTCGAGGTCCGCCGGCGTCGGGGTGTCCACCCCGCTCGGCACGGGCTCGGCCGATCCCGTCCCCGCCCCAACCCGGGAGGCGATCGCCGCCCACACGGCCTCACGCGCCGGTTCGCTCACGTGTGCGGGCTCGAACTCCGTGGATGCCGTGAGGACGGCGGCCACCTCGTCGGGGGTGAGCGTGACCTGGCCGGCGACCGCGACCGGCGCCGACGCACGATCGTCCACGACGTCGACGGGGAGTTCGACGTCGACGGTGCCCAGGCGTCCGACGAGATCGGCCAACCGTTCAGCGGTCGTCAGCTCGACCACGTCGAACGACAACGCCGTCATCGCCTCGGCCTCGAGCACGAACGCCTCGACACCTTGCACCTCGAGTGTCTCGGCCACCGGGTAGCGGTCGTCACCGAGATCGAGTGTGCTGTCGGCCGTGGCCGGGATCGACACGATGCTGCCTCCCACCCCCGATGGATCGAGCACCAGCACTGCCATCGACGTGAGCCGGCCGACATCGTCCACCACGGCCACGAGGGCCGTGGGCGTGGCCGGGACCCGGACCTGGACCAGGCGGCCCTGGCTCGCATCGCGACCCGCCTGAGAGTTCGCCAGCGATGTGGCCCCGACGGCGGTGATGACCACCACCAGCAATGTGGCCACGACCGCCAGCACCGCGGCGGTGAGGGTGCGACGTCGTCGACGGTCGGCGGATGCGGTCACGTACCAGCCCCCGCCACCGCGACCTCGTCTCGATAGAGGCCACGCGACCGGATCACGTCGAGCACCGGCTCGGTCACGAGGTAGTCGAGCGGCCGCCCGTCGTTCGAACGGGAGCGCAGATCGGTGCTCGACACCTCGAGTCTCGGTACCTCGACGCGGATCCACGGGACCTCGGCGGGGAGCTCGACCGGGTCGCCCGGGCGGTCGACCACGACCAACGCCGAGCGCTCGACCACCTCGCGGTACCGTTCCCAGCTGGTGATGCCGGCGGCTGCGTCGTCGCCCACGATGGTGAACAGCTCGGCGTCGGGGTACTCGGACGCCAGCGCCACGAGCGTGTCGGCGGTGTAGCTCGGGCCGCCCAGCTCGATCTCGGCCGATCCCGCCACGATGCCGGGCACGTCTGCCACGGCGGCCTCCACCATCGCGAGGCGCGCCGGCGCCGGCGTGATCCGACGGGTCCCCTCCTTCTGCCAGGGCACATTGGCGACCATCAGGACCACGAGGTCGAGTTCGAGCGAGTGGCGGACGTTCACCGCCGTCACGAGGTGACCGACGTGGGGCGGATCGAAGGTGCCACCGAAGAGGCCGACCCGGCGAGGCGCCGAGGGTCCGGTGGTGGTGGCGGAGGGAGGTTCGGGCCGGTTCGGCACAAACATCCACTCTAGGGGTGACATCGGACAATCCCAGGCGTCCGACCCCCACGGGGCTTGACACGTTTGATACTGTTGGTAGGCCGTACAACCCCCCGGTTCGTCCGAACTCTGGACGAGCATCACCCCCTTGATCGGGATCCGCCCGATCCGCTCCGGTCGGCATCGATCTCCAGGGATCGGACCCGGCCCCATCCGGAGGAGCGATCGGGTCCGAACACTCCCTGACCCCCCGCTACGTCAGGTTGCCGCTGGATGCAACCTGATGTGTCGCCTGCCACACCGGTGGGCGGAATGACGACGACGACGAACGGTTGAACAAGACATCATGAATGACTCCATTGGTCTCTACCTGAACGATATCGGCAAGGTTCCGCTGCTCACCGCTGAGGACGAGCGCGAACTGTCCCGCGTCATCGAAGCTGGTCGCGAGGCTGCCGAGCAGCTGGCGACCGGCAAGAAGAGCGCGGACCTCAAGGCCAAGGTGGCAGCCGCTGCCCACGCCAAGGACCGCTTCATCCGGGCCAACCTGCGCCTCGTGGTGAGCATCGCCCGCCGCTATCCCCTGCCCCAGGGGATGGACCTCCTCGACCTCATCCAGGAGGGCAACCTCGGTCTCGAGCACGCGGTCGACAAGTTCGACTGGCGGCGTGGCTTCAAGTTCTCCACCTACGCCACCTTCTGGATCCGTCAGGCCATCGGCCGAGCACTCGACCAGAAGGCCAGCCTCATCCGCATCCCCGGCGACCGGTCGGCCAGCCTCCGTGCTGCGCTGCGCCAGGCGTCCGGCGACGGCGAGACGCTCGACCAGACCAACGCCGAGCTGCACCGCCTCACCACGCCGGTGTCGCTCGACAAGACCGTGGGCGACGACGGTGACGCCACGCTCGGCGATCTGATGGCCAACGGCGACGGCACCCCCGAGGACCACGTCATGACGCTGGTCGACAGTGATCTGCTCGACGAGCTGCTCGGCACCCTCGACACCCGTGCCCGCTTCGCCGTGGAGGCTCGGTTCGGGCTGCTCGACGGCGAGCGCAAGAGCTTCCGCGAGGTCGGCGAGAGCCTCGGCGTCACCGCCGAGGCCGCCCGTCGGCTCGTCAGCCGGGCCGTGGCGGGCCTGCGCGACGATGCCGAGCGCATCCTCGCCGTCTGATCCGACCCCTCCGATCCACCTGACGAGCAGCCGGGAAACCGGCTGCTCGTCCGCGTCGAGGCGACAGTAGGCTTTTCGCATGACGACACGTGCGGGCGACTGGGCCCCGAACTCGTGGCGCGGGCGCACCGTGCGCCAGCAGCCTGACTGGCCCGACGAGGCCGACCTCGATCGGGCGCTCAAGCAGATCGAGTCGTTCCCGCCGCTCGTCTTCGCCGGCGAGGCACGCTCGCTGCAGTCGAGCCTCGCCCAGGTCTCGGCCGGCAATGCCTTCCTGCTGCAGGCCGGCGACTGTGCCGAGAGCTTCGAGGACTTCTCCGCCGACAGCATCAGGGAGAAGTTGCGCGTCATCCTCCAGATGGCGGTGGTGCTCACGTACTCGATGGGTGTGCCCGTCGTGAAGGTCGGCCGGATCGCCGGGCAGTTCGCGAAGCCCCGGTCGAGTGCTGTCGAGCGCATCGGCGAGATCGACCTCCCCTCGTTCCGCGGCCACATCGTGAACGACGCGGCTCCCACGGCCGCGGCGAGGGTCGCCACCCCCGAGCGGCTCGTCCAGGCCTACCACCAGTCGGCCTCCACGCTGAACCTGCTCCGGGCGTTCACCAAGGGCGGGTTCGCCGCCCTCGACCGCGTCCACGCCTGGACGCAGGAGTTCGTGTCGTCGAGTCCTGAGGGTCAGCGCTACGAACAGGTCGCCAGCGACATCGAACGGGCCCTGCAGTTCATGCGGGCGTGCGGCATGGACACCGAGTCGAACCCGAACCTGCGCGAGGTCGACGTCTTCACCAGCCACGAGGCCCTGCTGCTCGGCTACGAAGAGGCGCTCACCCGCCGCGACTCGCTCACCGGGGCCTGGTACGACTGTTCGGCGCACATGTTGTGGATCGGCGAACGCACCCGCGAACTCGACGGCGCCCACGTGGAGTTCCTCCGCGGTGTCGCCAACCCGATCGGCTGCAAGGTGGGGCCGGCCAGCACGGTGGACGAGGTGATCGGGCTCTGTGAGACGCTCAACCCGGCTCGCATCCCCGGCCGTCTCACGTTGATCTCCCGGATGGGTGCCGATCGGGTCGAGTCGGGTCTGCGTCCGCTGCTACGGGCCGTGGCCGACAGTGGCCACCCGGTGGTGTGGACCTGCGATCCGATGCACGGCAACACCTACAGCGCCCCCAACGGCCGCAAGACCCGGCACTTCGACGCCATCATGGGTGAGATCGAGGGGTTCGTCCGGGCCCACCGCGCCGAGGGCACCTGGCCCGGAGGCATCCACGTCGAGCTCACCGGTGAGAACGTGACCGAATGCCTGGGTGGCGCCGATGCCCTGTCCGATGACGATCTCGATCACCGCTACGAGACCGTGTGCGACCCTCGACTGAACGGACGACAGGGGCTCGAGCTGGCCTTCCGCACCGCGGAGCTGGTCCAGTCGCAGCGGATGGGCTGACCCCGACCTCCGGCCGGGCCACCGCGATGCAGTCGCTCGAGCTCTCGACCCGCTGGCCGGTCGACCATGCTGCCGCCGGGGTGGTGGTGCCCGACCGGTCCGGCACCGAACCGTCCCCCATCGATCGCTCCAGGTTCGTGGTGGGCGACGGCGGGCATCCGTTCCGTCTGGCATCGCTGACCAAGCCACTGGTCGCGTGGGCCACCCTGGTGGCGGTCGAGGAGGGGTCGGTGGCACTCGACGACCCGGTCGGGCAGCCGGGGTGCACCCTGGAGCACCTGCTCTCCCACGCAGGTGGGTATCCGCCCGAGGGTGATCAGCCGACCGAGGAGCCCGGCCGGAGCCGCATCTACTCCAACACCGGTTTCGAGCTGATCGGCCGGCATCTCGTGGATGCCACCGACATGCCACTCGACGAGTACCTCCGGCTCGGCGTGCTCGAACCGCTGGGGATGCATCACACCCGACTCGAGGGCTCCCCTGCTCACGGCGCGACCAGCACCGTGCACGACCTGCTGTCGTTCCTGGCCGAGCTGCTCGACCCCACCCTCATCACACCGGCCACCGCCGCCGATGCCCTCAGACCGCACCATCCCGGGCTCTCCGGTATCGTGCCGGGCGTGGGCCGCTTCACACCGTGTCCCTGGGCACTCGGGTTCGAACTCGCGGGCGACAAGCATCCGCACTGGACCGGCAGGGAGCGCTCGCCGCGCGCGTTCGGCCACTTCGGTGGCGCCGGCACGATGATGTGGGTCGACCCCGACGCCCGGTGCGGTCTGGTCGCGCTCACCGACCGTCCGTTCGACCAGTGGGCGGCCGAGGCGCTCCGTCGATGGGCGGAGCTCTCCGATGCCGTGCTCACCGAGGTCGCCGCCGACCGCGGGGCGGCGGCATCGCACGGTCCGACCGGGAGCCCTGTCGGGTGACCTCGTTCCACCCGGGCGATCGGGTCCGCGTGCAGTCCACGGGCGACGACGGGTTCCCGCTCGTCCGGTACGGCTACGTCGGTACGTGCGGCGACGACGGTGAACCCGTGATGGTCCTGCTCGACGACGAGTTCAACGGCAGCACGGTGGTCGATCGAACGGCGCTGGCACCGGTCACGGTCACCACCGTCGAGTTGTGCCTCGATGGTGCCGACCTCCTCCACGACCCGTCGCTCCGACAGGGCCTGGTGAACCTCTGGTCGGCCGAGGCCGAGGCCGCCGGTCTCGAGATCGGCGCGCTCCATCACATCGGGACGGGACTCCGCGACTCCAGCGAGAGCTACGTGCTGGCCGAGCTCACCGCCGGCGGCGAGCAGTACGTCCTGCGGGCGGTGTGCCACCCGAACGATTCCGACATCGTGCGGGTACGAGCCGACCGACCCAACCGCTGGGACGTCTGAACGCGTGAAGCTGACGGCCTGCGAGACCTTCGTCGTCGCGAACCCCCCACCCGGGTTCGGCGGGCGCTACTTCGTGTTCGTGAAGCTCGAGACCGACTCGGGCCTCGTCGGCTACGGCGAGGTCTACTCCCCCGCGCTCGGTCCCGCCGTGATCGAGCAGGCCGTGCACGACGTGGCACGACGGCACCTGATCGGTCACGACCCGTCGCGCATCGAGTTGATGTGGCGCCGGGTGTACGGCAGCGGGTACACGCTGCGCCCCGACCCCACACTGGTCGGGGTGTTGAGCGGGTTGGAGATGGCCTGCTGGGACATCGTGGGCAAAGAACTCGACCGACCGGTGCACGCCCTGCTCGGCGGACGCGTACGCGACCGCCTGCGTGCCTACACCTATCTCTACCCCACTCCGGAGGACACGGCCGACGTGTACACCGACGCCGACCTCGCGGCCGAACGAGCCGCCGAGGCCGTGGCGTCGGGGTTCACCGCCGTGAAGTTCGATCCGGCGGGTCCGTACACGGTGTTCGACGGCCATCAGCCCGGCCTCGACGACCTCCGGCGCACCGAGGACATGGTGAGGGCCGTGCGAGACGCCGTCGGAGATCGCGCCGACCTCCTCATCGGCACGCACGGACAGTTCACGGCGGCCGGAGCGATCCGACTGGCGCGACGAATCGAGCGCTACGACCCGCTCTGGTTCGAGGAACCGACGCAACCGAACGAGGTGGCCGACATGGCCGCCGTGGCGCGGGCCACCAGCATCCCGATCGCCACCGGTGAGCGGTTGACGACCATGGGCGAGTTCGCGACCGTGGTGCAGCAACGCGCCGCAGCGATCGTGCAGCCCAACCTCGGCCGATGCGGTGGGATCCTCACCGGCCTCAAGATCGCCGCCATCGCCGAGGCCAACGGCGTGCAGGTGGCACCGCACCTGTACAACGGTCCGATCATCGGTGCCGCCAACATCCAGCTGGCGGCATGCATCCCGAACTTCCTGGTGCTCGAGGGCATCGGCACGTGGTCGGGGTTCCACGCCGAGCTGGTGCGCGGCGGGATCGCGTTCGACCGGGGGTACGTGACCGTGCCGAGTGGCCCCGGCCTGGGGGTCGAACTCGACGAGGACCTCGCTCGCGCCCACCCGTACTCGGACGGCGGCAGACCCGGGGATCTCCACCTCCAGATGGGCTCCGATCCTGTCCGCTGAGCCGCTCGGCGGTTCCTGGCGTCGATGCCGACACCCCTGCTGAGCAGGCACGATCACGATCATTGTCCGATCGCGCCGGCCCACGGCGTTATGGTGTGAGGGTCGATCGCCCCAGGACAACGACCCGACGCGCCCGGTGAGCGCGGGAGAGGTACCAATTTCACGAGCGAGCGCCGAACGGCGGAACCCGAACCCATGAGCCAGGTCGACGAGCATCGGCACGCGACGGAACCGGACACACCGGAGGACGTCGACGGTCTGGATCCTGACGGTTCGCCGCTGCGCAAGCTCCCGGTCCGAGGCATCGCCTTCGCGGTGCTGCTCGCCGTCGTGATCTGGTATCTGTTCATCGCCGAGACGGCTGCGAACAACAACGTGGCCGGCGGGCTGCGTGACCTCGGTGCCGGCCTTGCCGACCTCCCCCGCCTCCTGACCGACACGAGCGGCTACTCGAGCTGGTGGACGTTCATCACCGAGCGCGAGGGCTGGGCCCGGATCTTCGAGAACATGGTCGACCACGTGCAGTTGGTGGCCATGTCGATGCTGATCGCCTCGGTCGTCTCGATCGTGCTCGGGGTGCTGGTGCACCGGGTCCGTGCCTTCCGCGGGCCGGTCCTCGGCTTCGCCTCGATCCTGCTCACGATCCCGTCGCTCGCGCTGTTCGCCGTGTTCATCTCGGTACCTGGCATCGGCATCGGCGACCGTGGGCCGATCATCGCCCTCGCGCTCTACTCGATCCTGCCGATCCTGCGGAACACGGTGATCGGTCTCGAAGACGTCGACCGGGCCGTGATCGAATCGGCCAAGGGCATGGGCCTCAATGCGACCCAGCGCCTGATCCGGATCGAGCTCCCGCTCGCCTGGCCCATCATCCTCACCGGCATGCGGGTTGCCACGTTGCTCAACATCGGCATCGCCGCGATCGCCCCGCTCGTGGGTGGCACCGGTCTCGGTGGCTACGTCCGAGACGGCCTCCAACGTTTCCCCGACGTCACCTCGGTCGAGCGTATGTGGACCGGTGTCGTGTTCACCATCGTGGTCGCGCTCATCGCCGACCTCGTCTTCACCCTCGTCCGACGCCTCACCACCTCGAAGGGTCTCCGAACATGACCTCCTCCCCCAGCTCGAACGGCGACAACGGCAGCACCGTGCCGGCCGACGCCCCGAAGACCATGATCCGCCTCGAGGGCGTGGGCAAGACCTACCCCGGCACCGACGTCCCGGCCGTGTCCGAACTCGACCTCGACATCCCCGAGGGCGAGATCCTCGTGCTCGTGGGCCCGTCGGGCTGCGGCAAGAGCACCACACTGCGACTCATCAACCGGATGATCGAGCCCACCAGCGGCCGCATCATCTTCGACGGCGAAGACGTCACCACCGTCGATCCCGACCACCTCCGCCGCCGCATCGGCTATGTGATCCAGCAGATCGGCCTGTTCCCGCACCAGACGATCGCCCAGAACATCGCCACGGTGCCCAAGCTGCTCGGCTGGGACAAGAAGCGGATCTCGGCCCGCGTCGACGAGTTGCTCGAGGTGACCGGCCTCGACCCGTCGATCTATCGCAGCCGATACCCGAAGGAGCTGTCGGGTGGCCAGGCCCAGCGTGTCGGGGTGGCCCGGGCCCTCGGCGCCGACCCCGAAGTGCTGCTCATGGACGAGCCCTTCGGCGCCATCGATCCGATCACCCGCGACCGGCTGCAGAACGAGTTCCTCCGTCTCCAGGGTGAGCTGAAGAAGACGATCGTGTTCGTGACCCACGACATCGACGAGGCGATCAAGATGGGCGACCGCATCGCCATCCTGGGCGATCAGTCACGCATCGCCCAGTTCGACACGCCCGAGCGCATCCTCGCGTACCCGGTCGACGACTTCGTGAGCGACTTCATCGGCTCGGGCTCCACGCTCAAGGGGCTCAACTTCGAGCGCGTCCGCGACATCGAACTGGTCCACGACTTCCCGGTGGTCGACTCGACCACCGACCGCACCGAGGCGCAGCGACGATTCGACGCCTCCGACGAGAAGTGGATGCTCGTGCTCGACGCACAGCAGCGCCCGCAGCGCTGGGTCAACGGCACCCATCTCGCCGATACGTCGAAGCCACTCGATCAGCTCGGCCCCAGGGTCTCGGCCACGGTGCCCCCGAACGCCACGCTCCACGACGCGCTCGAGGAGCTCCTCATGTCGAACGCCGGCCAAGCCGTCGTGATCGACAACCACGGCGCCTATCTCGGGATCCTCGACGTCGAGCGGCTGGCCGACGTGCTCAAGCGCATGCGATCCGAGGCCAAGAAGCACTACGACCAGCTCGCCGCCACCCAGGAGGCCGACGACCGGGCCGCCGCCCACACCGACACGCACGGGGTGAACGCCTGATGTCGATGCCGATCCCGCCCCTGGCCACCCAGGCCGGCGAGACGCAGACGATCGACGCGCCCACACCCGACGGCGGACCCAGCCAGCAGCGACCACCCGGTCTCCGTCTGGTGAAGACGAACGCCGGGTTGCTGATCTCACCGCTCATCATCGTGGGTGGCGCACTGGCGCTCTACCTCAACTACCAGTGGTCCGACAAGATCTTCCAGGACATCCGCGCCCTCGACTGGAACCGCAACCTGCGCCCGCAGCTCGAGCAGCATCTGTCGATCACGCTGTGGTCCACCCTGTTCACGATCCTGATCTCGGTGCCGCTGGGCATCTTCCTGACCCGCCCGGCGTACAAGCGCCTCGGTGGTCCGATCCTGGCCGTCGCCACGTCGGGCCAGGCCATCCCGGCGTTCGGTCTGCTCGTGCTGTCGTTCGCCTGGCTCGGACGTGGTCCCTGGACCACGATCTGGGCCCTCACCCTGTTCACCATCCTGCCCGTGCTCCGCAACACCATGGTCGGGCTCGAGCAGGTCAACCAATCCGTGATCGAAGCCGGACGCGGGATGGGACTCACCAAGTTCCAGGTCCTCCGGCAGATCGAGCTCCCGCTGGCCGTCCCGGTGATCCTCGCCGGGGTGCGCACGGCGCTCGTCATCAACGTCGGGATGGCTGCACTGGCCTTCCTGATCGGGGGTGGCGGCCTGGGAGCCACCATCAATGCCGGGATCGGCTTGAGCCGAGACCTGGTGTTGATCACGGGCGCGGGACTCACCGCGCTCGTGGCGCTGACGGTCGACTGGATCGCAGCACTGATCGAGAAGGCATTGCGGCCGCGCGGTCTCTGACCGCGTTCGGCTGCTCCCGCTCGACACAATCCATCAACAAGGGGAGGAACCCTCCACATGAAAATCATGCGTGAACCCAAGCGCTTCGCCGCCGGTGTCGCCGCGCTCGCACTCGTCATCGCCGCATGCGGTGGCGACGACGACAACGACGTCGCCGATCCGCCAGCCAACGACATCGACGCACCGGCCGACGAGTGCACCACCGACACGTTGGGCCCGAACGTGGTCGACTCGCTCACCGAGCTCGACTTCTCCGGGCTGACGGTCAACGTCGGCTCGAAGGACTTCGTCGAGCAGTTCGTGCTCGGTCAACTCCTCATCGTGGCGATCGAGGCCGGTGGTGGCGACACCATCGACAACGTCAACCTCGGTGGCACCGTCGTGAACCGCGACGCGCTGCTGTCGAACGAGATCGACGCCTACTGGGAGTACAACGGCACCGGTTGGATGGTGCACCTCGGCCAGGAAGATCCGAGCTTCGACCGCGAAGAGCTGACCAGGGACGTCTGCGTGGGTGACCTCGCGGAGAACGACATCCGTTGGCTCAGCGTGTCGCCGTTCAACAACACCTACGGCTTCGCCACCGCCGGCGACGGCCCCGCAACGGGCCTCGACCTGCAGGGCATGGCCGACTACGTGGCCGAGAACCCCGACGCCACGGTGTGCATGGAGACCGAGTACCCGAACCGTCCAGACGGCCTCGTGCTGTTCGAGGATGCGACGAACTTCCAGATCCCCGACGCCCAGATCGAGATCCTCGAGACCGGCGTGATCTACGAAGAGACCGCCAGCGGCAACTGCACCTTCGGTGAGATCTTCACCACCGACGGCCGCATCCCGGCCCTCGGGCTCGACGTGGTGGAGGACCCGGGTGTCCACATCCTCTACAACGTGTCGCTGACGATCCCCGACAGCGTCTACCAGCAGGCCCCCGAGGCCTTCCAGGCCGTGACGGAGACCATCTTGGCCCCACTCGACAACGACACGATGGCGGAGCTCAACCGTCGCGTGTCGGCCGACGGTGAGGATCCCCGCGACGTCGCCGAGAGCTTCCTCCGCGACGAGGGCCTCATCGACTGACACACCAGAACCGTTCGAACTGTCTGCTCCGATCGGCCCGTTCCGGGCCGATCGGGCAGACAGTTCGGCGTTTTCCGGCCGGGTCGCGCCAGGCTCAGTCCAGGCGCTCGACCACCATGGCCATGCCCTGGCCGCCGCCCACGCACATCGTCTCGAGGCCGTAGCGGCCGTCGGTGACCTGCAGACCGTGGATGAGGGTGGTCATGATGCGGGCGCCGGTCATCCCGAACGGGTGACCGAGGGCGATGCCGCCACCGTGCACGTTGAGCTGCTTCTCGATGTCGATGCCGAGGTGCTTGGCCGACGGGATCACCTGGGCGGCGAATGCCTCGTTGATCTCGACCAGATCGATCTCGTCGATCGTGAGGCCCGCCCGGCCGAGTGCCTGCCGACTGGCCTCGATGGGCCCGAGACCCATGATCTCGGGGTTCAGCCCCGAGACACCCGACGACACCACACGCGCCAGGGGGGTGAGACCCAGAGCCTTCGCCTTCGTATCGCTCATCACGAGCACGGCGGCCGCACCGTCGTTCAGCGGACAGGCGTTGCCGGCCGTGATCTCACCATCGGGCCGGAACACCGGCTTCAGGCTCGAGAGACCTTCCGCCGTGGTTCCCGCCCGTGGGCCGTCGTCCACCGAGACGACCGTGCCGTCAGGGAGGGTCACGGGGGTGATCTCGTCGGCGAAGAAGCCGTTCTCCTGGTTGGCGACGGCCCGCTGCTGACTGCGGGCGGCGAACTCGTCCATCTCCTGGCGGGTCACACCCTCGATCTCGCGGACGTTCTCGGCCGTCTGGCCCATGGCGATGTACATGTCGGGCAAGCCCTCGGGTGGGGTCCACGACGGCTGACCACCCTGCGAACGCTCGGCGGTGCGTTCCCCCGGGGCCTTGAAGATCTCGTTGGGTGCGGTGTCGCTGGCCCCGGCGGCGTACCGACTGACGGTCTCGACCCCGGCGGCGATGAAGCAGTCACCCTCGCCGGCCTTGATCGCGTGAGCGGCCATACGGATCGTCTGCAGGCTCGACGAGCAGTAGCGGTTCACGGTGACGCCCGGGACGTCGTCGAGCCCGGCGAGCACCGCCACCACGCGGGCGATGTTGAACCCGGCCTCACCGGCGGGCTGACCACAGCCCATGATGAGATCTTCGACGTCGGATGCCTGCACCTGCGGCACCTGGGCCATGAGGGCCTTCACGATCTGGGCCGACAGGTCGTCGGGGCGGATGCTCACCATGGATCCCTTGGCAGCCCTCCCGATCGGGCTGCGAGCGGTGGCGACGATGACGGCTTCAGACATGGGGCTCCCCTTGTTTCGTGGACGTGATCGCAGCGTAGTCAGCGCCCCCGAGAGGGTCCCCATGCCGATGGGCCCTTCGGCTCTTTCCGCGCTCGGCCGCGACCGGCCAGACTCGGGGTACAGGATCGAGGAAGGACGAGATGAGCGAGATGAACGGGATGGACGAGCAGGACGAGCGGGACCCGGCAGTGGCGTTCCACGGAGCCGATGCACCCGTGACGATGTTCATGGCCGACAGCGTGGTGATGGTCGAACCCAGTACCAGCGTCAGGCGGGCCGCCGAGGTGATCGTCGAGGCCAGCATCGGATGCATCGTGGTCGGCGCTCCAGGTGACATCGAGGGTGTCGTCTCCGAGCGCGACATCGCCCGGGTGGTGGCCGAGGGCCTCGATCTCGACACCACGACGGTGGCTGACATCGAGAGCACCCGTCTCATCTGGGCCTCGGCCGACGCGTCGATCGGCGACGTGGCAGAGGAGATGATGCAGGACTACGTCCGACACGTGCTGGTGGGAGACCCCGGCGACGTTGCCGGTGTGGTGTCGATGCGCGACGTGATCGCGGCCTACGTCACCTGAGCACGCGCTCGAGTTCCTCCAGCTGCATCGGATCGCGGACACCGAGCAGCCTGGCGTAGAACCGGATGCCCTGCGGGGTGCCGTTCACCCGAACCGGGATCCGCTCGCCGAGGTCCGCGCCGTACCCGGTCGGGATGTCGACCGACACCACGCCGGCCTCGTGCAGGTCGGCCTCCTCGGCTGCCAGCTCACCACCGTTCATCGCATACAGGTCGGCATCGACGAAGAACGTGAACTCAGCCATGAGGGCCACGGTACGGCCCGACCCGTGAGCGCGCCGGACCGTGCACGTACCATGACCTCATGACGCCAGACACACCCGCGACGGGTTCGCTCACGCTCGAGAACTTCGATCTCTCCGACATGGAGTTCTGGCTGGCCGACCGAGAGTTCCGCCACGAGGCGTTCCGCACGCTCCGGAACACCCCCGGTCTCCCCCACTACGCCGAGCGCGTGATCGAGGGGTATCCGTTCCCGCCGGGTCCCGGTTACTACGCCGTCACCCGGCACGAGGACGTCTGGGCCGTGAGCCGGAACGCCCAGCTCTTCTGCTCCGGTCAGGGATCGAACATCGGCGATCTCCCCCAGGAGATGAACGAGTTCTTCGGGTCGATGATCAACATGGACGACCCCAAGCACTTCCGCCTGCGGTCGATCGTGTCGAAGGGCTTCACACCGAAAGAGGTGGCCCGGGTCGAGGAGTTCGTGAAGACGAAGGCCACCAACATCGTCGATCGACTGCTCTCGGAGTTCCCCGACGGTTCGTGCGACTTCGTCGAGAACGTGGCGGCAGCGCTCCCCCTCGAGGTCATCTGCGACATGATGGGCATCCCTCCCGAGGACTACTCGAAGGTCTTCCACTGGACCAACACGATCCTCGGGGCGGGCGATCCCGACTTCGGTGGAAGCTACGAGGCGCTGATGACGAGCGCGCTCGAGATGTTCCAGTACGCCCAGGAGCTCGGCGAGAGCCGGCGGGCCGCCCCCACCGACGACATCACCTCGGTGATGATGAACGCCGAGGTGGACGGTGAGCAGCTCACGTCACAGGAGTTCGGCTCGTTCTTCATCCTGCTGGTGGTGGCCGGCAACGAGACCACCCGGAACGCCATCAGCCACGGCATGAAGGCACTCACCGACTTCCCCGAGCAGCGCGCGACGTGGTTCGACGACTTCGACACCCACACCCGCACCGCCGTCGAGGAGATGGTGCGCTGGTCGTCGCCCGTCATCCACTTCCGCCGCACCGTCACCGCCGACACCGTGCTGGCCGGCCAAGAGCTGCACGAAGGCGACAAGGTCGTCATGTTCTACGGTTCGGCGAATCGCGACGAGCGGGTCTTCGACGATCCCGACACATTCGACGTCACCCGGCCGTTGCAGCCGGTGCAGGTCGGCTTCGGCGCCGGCGGGCCGCACTTCTGCCTCGGCGCCAACCTGGCCCGGCGCGAGATCGCCGTCATGTTCGACGAGATCCGCCGCCGGGTGCCCGACCTGCGCATCACCGGTGAGCCCGACTATCTGCAGAGCAACTTCATCAACGGCATCAAGCGCCTCGAGTGCGCCTGGTAGTCGCCACCCCAGGTCAGAGGCCATATCGAGGGTGACCCGAAAGTCAGCGTGACACGCCATCGACGACCGGGGCTCTCGACGGAGCGGTCACTCGTCGTCGAAGATGAACTCGACGTACCCCTGGAGGTCGACGAGCAGGCGGGTGGAGGCGCCCTCGCCGATGCAGTGCACTTCGATCGACTGCTCCTGGCGACGCCCGAGAGCGCGGCGTTGGCGAGCGTGACGCCGGGTTCGGTCCAGTTGATGGTCGACGTGGTCGGTGCCGGTACGTCGTCGTGAGGGTCCGATGCCCGCACCGACAAGAAGCAGGCTCCCTCGGTCTGGGTGATGGCCACATTGAGGAACCGGTGTCGGGTCGTGAGTATCCATCCGAGCGAGACGAGACGAGACACGGTGCTCGTGCCGGAACCGAACCACGAGCACGACCCGAACGCCGTCGCCGTCCACGTCTCAGGGCACGGAGGTCGGCCACCTCTCCCGAACCGATGCCATCACCTCTCGCGAACGCATCGACCAGGCCGTCGACGCCTACGACTACTCGATGCGGTACGAAGAAGTCGTCGACCGAGTCTTCTGGTCTGCTGCGGGCGGCGCCGAGCGCGACGACAACGTGCCAGCGATGGCGAAGGCGCTACGCGAGACCGGCTACGAGGGCCGCACCTCCCCCGAGGACGGCTCCGCAATAGCGGACGGTACGCAATGGTGAAGGTATCCGGCGTCGAGTGGGAGGCCATTTCGGTGCATCACCTCTGGTCACGGAATCGGCGCAACTTCATCAACAGCATCCACCTGTCGCCGACGCGGTCTGACATCACGTTCTCACGGGTAGGGACTGTGCCATGGACTCACTACCGGAGCAGCCGACACCACCGTTCGACGAACAGTCCCAGATTCGACCAGGGCTCGATCTGCAGATGTCGCCGCGCCCCAGGAACCAGGCGCCGTCGTACCTCGGATCGGGAAAGCTCTCCGGCCGCAGAGCGCTCATCACCGGCGGCGACAGCGGCATCGGCGCGAGCGTCGCCGTTCTCTTCGCCCGCGAGGGTGCCGATGTTGCGATCGTATACCTCCCCGACGAACAGCAAGATGCCGACAATGTCGCCGGCCTCGTGGCTGAGGAGGGCCAGCGCTGCGTCCGGATCCCGGGCGACATCACGTCCTCGGAGTTCTGCCGGGCAGCAGTCGATCGAACCGTCGAGGAGTTCGGCGGGCTCGACATCCTCGTGAACAATGCGGCAGTGATGTACCAACACTCGTCCATCACCGAGATCAGCGACGAAGAACTCGACGAGGTGGTCCGCACCAACATCTTGGGGTACTTCTACATGACTCGCGCCGCCGTGCCGTACCTCGAGCCGGGCAGTTCCATCGTCAACTGCGGATCGGTGGCAGGGTTCCTCGGTCATCCCCCGCTCATGGGCTACGCCGAGACGAAGGGAGCGAACCACACTTTCACCAAGTCGCTGGCGACGTCTCTGATCGAGAAGGGGGTTCGCGTGAACTGCGTCTCCCCCGGGCCGGTGTGGACCCCGCTCAACGCGTCAGCCCGGACGCCCGAGCAGATGGCGGGTTACGGCTCCGAGACCGATCCTGTGCCTCTCGGTCGCCCGGCACAACCCGAAGAGATCGCTCCCGCGTTCGTGTTCTTCGCGAGCAACGTCGACAGTGGCTTCATCAACGGCGAGATCCTCGCGATCTATGGCGGAGAGGTGTTGGCCCGATGACTGCATCGACCCAACGGTGAGCTACATCCCGAGCTCGCCGGCCACGAAGTGGCGGCGACAGAGCAACTCGTAACGGACCGAGTCACCGAACAGGCGCTGCGCCGTGGGATCACCGGTGTCGCCGACCACCACGGTCTCACCCTCGTAGACGATCTCACCGTTCACGACACGGGCGTTGTGGGTGGCGCGCGAGCCGCACCAGCACCGGGCCTCGACCTGCAACGGCACCCGCTCGTCGGCGATCTCGAGCAGGCGGGCCGTACCGTCGAACAACCGACCGCGGAAGTCGGTGATGAGGCCGAACGCGAACACGTCGACGTCGAGATCGTCCACGACCCGGGCGAGCTGATCACACTGCTCGGGCGTGTAGAACTGCGCCTCGTCGCACACCATGTAGTGCAGCGGCCAGTGCGACGCCGCCAGGGCGCGGAGATCGAGGTCGGGCTCCACGTGGATGGCCGCCGCAGCCACCCCGAGCCGACTCGTGACCTGTTGCCCCTCCCGATCGAGACACGTCAACAACAGGCCGTACAACTCGCGCGAAGCCAGGTTGTGGTGGATCTGGAGGGCGAGTGTGCTCTTGCCCGAACCCATCGTGCCGAAGCTGAACCTGAGCGTCGCCATGCCGGAGCCGACCCTATCCCGACCGCCCCGGTACGGTGGCGGGCGTGAGCGGAGCCCCGGTGGCAGCGTGAAACCGAACGTGCTCCTGGTCACCCTCGACCAGTTCCGGGGAGACTGGACGGGTGCGGCGGGTCACCCGGTGGTGCGCACACCGAACCTCGACCAGCTCGCAGCCCAGGGCGTGCGGTTCGCCCGGCACTACAGCCAGGCGGCACCGTGCGGACCCGGACGGGCGTCGCTCTACACCGGCACCTATCAGATGAACCACCGCGTGGTCGGTAACGGCACACCTCTCGACCACCGGTTCGACAACGTGGCGCTGGCTGCGCGCCGCGCCGGCTACGAGCCGGCGCTGTTCGGGTACACCGATTCCGCCGTCGATCCCCGGGTCGTCGACGACGGCGACCCACGCCTCCAGACCTACGAGGGCATCCTCCCCGGATTCGATCCCGTCCTCCCGCTCGTGGGCGACCAACGTCCCTGGCGGAGGTGGCTCGACGATCTCGGCCACGACGTGCCGCACTCGACCGCGGCACTGCTCGAATCCGAATCCCAGCGCTCGGCCGATGTCAGCATCTCGGCGTTCCTCACCGACCAGGCCATCGACTGGATCCACCGCCGCGACGCTCCCTGGTTCGCCCACCTGTCGTACCTCCGACCCCATCCGCCGTACGCGGCCGCGGGCAGGTTCGCCGAGATGTACGACCCGGCCGACATGGATCCACCGATCCCTCCCGCAGAGGGGCGCCATCCGTTCCACGACCGACTGATGCGGGTGCCCGATCTCATGGCGCCGACCGATGCCGACGCCGGCCGGCGGCTCCGAGCGCACTACGCGGGCATGATCAGCGAGGTCGACCACCAACTCGGGCGGCTGTGGACGTTCCTGCGCGACGCCAGCCAGTGGGACCGGACCGTCGTGGTGATCACCTCCGACCACGGCGAACAGCTCGGCGATCACGGCTACGTGCAGAAAGCCGGCTTCTTCGAGCAGAGCTACCACATCCCCGCGATCGTGCGCGACCCGGCAGCCACGGCCGGCCACGGCACCACGATCGAGATGTTCACCGAGAACGTCGACGTGTTCCCGACCCTCTGTGACGTGATGGGCATCGACGTGCCGGCCCAGTGTGACGGTCTCCCGCTGACGCCGTTCCTCCGGGGCGAGGAACCTCCCTGGTGGCGATCCGCCGCGCACTGGGAGTACGACTGGCGCACGTCGTTCATCGGTTCGGGCGACCACCAGTGGCCATGGGATCGTCGGCTCGAACGACAGCACCTCGCGGTGCGACGAGACGCCACCGCTGCCTACGTGCAGTTCGGCGATGGTTCGTGGCGCTGCTTCGACCTGGCTGCCGACCCCACGTGGCGCACGGAGCTGCACGATCCTGCCGCGGTGCTCCCCCACGCCCAGGCGATGCTGCAGTGGAGATCGGTGCACGCCGACCGCACGCTGGCCGACACGCTGATCGAGCACGGGGTACAGGGGCGCGATCCGCGACACTGAGACTGCGACACTGTTGGCGCCAGGACCCAACGGTTGAGGGCTGTGGTCGGGTAATGTCGGGTATTGACGCAACTGCTCCGGCAACGTCGCTGGGGCGAGGGGGAGAACATGACCGACACGATCGACCGATCGGACGGCGCCGAGGTGCTCGATCGCCTCGTGGTGCGCTTCGCCGGGGACTCCGGTGACGGGATGCAGCTGACGGGCGACCGGTTCACCTCGGTGAGCGCCTCGTTCGGCAACGACCTGTCGACGCTGCCGGACTTCCCGGCCGAGATCCGAGCTCCAGCCGGCACCATCAACGGCGTCTCGAGCTTCCAGGTCCACATCTCCGACCACGAGATCACCACCCCTGGTGACGAGCCCAACGTGCTCGTGGCGATGAACCCGGCCGCACTGATGGCCGATCTCGGACGCCTCGAACAGGGCGGCACCATCATCGTCAACGACGATGCCTTCGACGAGCGCAACCTGGCGAAGGTGGGCTACGACGCCAACCCGCTCGACGACGGCAGCCTGGCCACCTACCGCCTCATCCGCGTGCCGATGTCATCGCTCACCCGCGAGGTGTGCGAGCCCCTCGGGGTCAAGCCACGCGATGCCGAGCGCTCGAAGAACTTCTTCGCCCTCGGCCTCGTCTCGTGGATGTACACCCGACCCACCGACTCCACCCTCGAGTGGATCACCGAGAAGTTCGCGAAGAACGAACAGGTCCAGGCGGCCAACCGTGCGGCGTTCCTGGCCGGCTACCACTTCGGCGAGACCACCGAGGCGGTGGGCCACCGCTACGAGGTCCAGCCGGCCCGCATGGACCCCGGCGAGTACACCAGCATCACCGGCAACACCGCGCTGGCCTGGGGACTCGTGGCCGCCGGGCAGCTCGCCAAGCTCCCGGTCACCCTCGGCTCGTACCCCATCACCCCGGCCAGTGACATCCTCCACGAGCTGTCGCGGCACAAGCATTTCGGCGTACGCACCGTGCAGGCAGAGGACGAGATCGCCGCGGCCGGCATGGCCCTCGGTGCAGCGTTCGCCGGGCACCTCGGCGTCACCACCACCAGCGGTCCGGGTCTCGCACTGAAGAGCGAGACCATCTCACTGGCGGTGTCGGTGGAGCTCCCGCTGCTGGTGGTCGACATCCAGCGCGGTGGCCCGTCCACCGGACTACCGACCAAGACCGAGGCAGCCGATCTCGACATCGCCCTGTTCGGTCGCCACGGCGAGGCACCGCTACCGGTGATCGCCAGCTACAGCCCGGTCAACTGCTTCCACGCTGCCATCGAGGCGGCGCGCATCGCACTGAAGTACCGCACGCCGGTGATCCTGCTGTCCGACGGTTACCTCGCGAACGGTTCGGAGCCCTGGCGGCTCCCGAACGTGGACGACCTCCCCGACATCGCGGTGCCGTTCACCACCGAACTCAATCACACCGATGCCGATGGCCAACCCGAGTACTGGCCGTATCAGCGCGATCCCGACACGCTCGCTCGGCCGTGGGCCATCCCGGGTACCCCCGATCTGATGCATCGCATCGGTGGACTCGAGAAGGAAGACGGCAGCGGCAACATCAACTACACGCCCGAGAACCACGCCCGCATGGTCGAGCTTCGAGCGGCGAAGATCGCGCGTATCGCCGATGACTACGAGCCTGTCGAGGTGCACGGTGATGTCGACGCCGACATCTGCATCCTCGGCTGGGGTTCCACATGGGCGGCCATCGACTCCGCCGTGCAACGCACGCGTCGGGTCGGCACCAAGGTGGCCTGGGTGCACCTCACCCACCTCAACCCGCTCCCGAACGACCTCGGCGATGTGCTGAAGCGTTACTCGAAGGTGATGGTGCCCGAGCTCAACTCGGGTCAGCTCGCCCGGGTGGTCCGCGCCGAGTACCTCGTCGACGCCATCTCGATCAGCAAGGTCGAAGGACTGCCGTTCACCGCCAGAGAGATCGAAGCCCGCATCCAGGAGGTGCTGTGATGAGTGACACCGCCGTCCGTCTCACGACCAAGAAGGACTGGACCAGCGACCAGGAGGTGCGCTGGTGCCCCGGTTGCGGCGACTACGGCATCCTCCAGGCTGTCCAGATGCTCATGCCCGAGGTGGGCGCCACCCCGGAGAACACGGTGTTCGTGTCGGGCATCGGCTGTTCGAGCCGGCTCCCGTATTACATGAACACCTACGGGTTCCACTCGATCCACGGTCGGGCACCGGCGATCGCCACCGGCGTGGCCGTGGCCCGACCCGACCTCGACGTGTGGGTGATCACCGGCGACGGCGACGGCTTGTCGATCGGCGGCAACCACCTGATCCACGCGCTGCGCCGCAACGTGAACCTCACCATCTTGTTGTTCAACAACCGCATCTACGGACTCACGAAGGGCCAGTACTCCCCCACCTCCGAGATCGGCAAGGTCACCAAGTCGACCCCGTTCGGGTCGGTCGACACGCCGTTCAACCCGCTCGGGGTCGCGCTCGGCGCCGAGGCCAGCTTCGTGGCCCGCACCCACGACCTCGATCGCAAGCACATGATGGAGACGTTCCGTGCCGCCCACGCCCACCAGGGTGCGGCGTTCGTCGAGATCTACCAGAACTGCAACGTGTTCAACGATGGTCAGTTCGACGGGGTCACCAAGCGCAACGTGCGCGAAGAGATGATGATCGACCTCCACCACGGTGAGCCGATCCGATTCGGTGCCGACGGTCACCGCGGTGTCGTCATGGGCAGCGACGGTCAGCTCCGCATCGTCGAGGTCGCCGATGTGGGCGAAGCGGCACTGCTCGTACACGATGCCCACCGGCCCGAGCCCTCGTTGGCGTTCGCACTCGCCCGGCTCAGCTACGACGATCACTCGCCCACGCCGTTCGGTGTCTTCCGTCAGGTCGAGCGACCCGAGTACACCACGTCGGTGGCCGCCCAGGTGGCCGCCGCGTCCGAGCAGCGCGGACCGGGCCATCTCGACGACCTCCTGCGCTCGAACGGCACCTGGACGGTCGACTGACCGCTCACCCGATCCGGCGTCGGGTCATCGGGTCGAAGAGCAGCTGGGATCCGTCGGGACGGACCCCTCGCTCCACCTCGGCACCCACGTACTCACGCAGCGACGTGTGCCAGGCACGATCGGGACCGTCTCGGCCGTGGAGCCAGTACCCCTGCGCGTCGGCCGAGACCCGCACCAGGTCGAGGTCGATCGTCCCGGTCAATTGCGCCGCGGTGACGGTGACCGGCTCGCGATAGACGTCGATCGGCACACCCACCTGCTCGACGTGTCCCTCCTCGAGCACCACGAGTCGGTCGCTCATGGCCATCGCCTCGGTCGGGTCGTTGGTGGTGAACAGCGTGGTCACGTGGTACCCCCGCTGCAGCATCGGGAGCTCGCTCCGCATGTGCTCCCGGGTGCGGGCATCGAGGCGGGCGAGCGGTTCGTCGAGCAGCAGCACCGAGGGCACCCGCACCATCGCCCGGGCGATCTGGACCAGCTGGGTCTCGCCGGCAGCGAGCTGGTCGGGGGCACGTTCGAGCAACGCCTCGATGTGGAGCGCCCGGGCCTCGGCCCGCACCCGGTCGCGGATCTCCACCGCCGTCTGCCGGCGCACCTCGAGGGGGAACGCCACGTTGCGGCGCACCGATCGGTTCGGCAACAGGTTCGGGTACTGGAACACCATCGCCACATCACGGTGACCCGCGTCGACGCGGGTCATGTCCACACCGTCCATCGTCAGCACTCCCCGGGTGATCGGATCGAGCCCGGCCACCGCCCGGAGCAACGTGGTCTTCCCGGCGCCCGACATGCCGATGATCCCCACGCACTCGCCGTCGGCCACGTCGAGATCGACCGAGGACAGGGCCACGATGTCGCCGTGACGCACGGTCACCCCTGACAGGCTCACACTCGCCACATCGGCCGCCCGTCGACATCGATCCCGAGGATCCATCCTTCCTGGGCGACCACGGGCGCCCGATCGAGATGGTCGATCTCGAACCAGGTCTCGAGATGGCCGAGTCGATCCGCTGCAGTGGTCGTCTCGACCACCTCCAGCACCTGGGCGGCGTCGAGCACCGGGTGACGATCCCGATCGACATCGAACGCACTGGGCCAGATCTCGGCGACCACCACCTCATCCTCGCGCTCCGCCGACAGGGCTCCGGGCGCGGCCCCTTCGAACGGCCAGACCCGGATCCGGGCCGGATGTCGTCGAACCAGCTGGTCGAGCACCGGGATCGCGGTGAGACTCTGACCTCCGACACTGCCCGCGTACGCCAGCTGCCAGATGCTGAACGGTCGGTGACCACGCTCGCGCAAGACGTGCTCCACCCGGCGGTGCTCGGGAACCTGCCCCGGAGGAGGTCGGGTGGGAAGGAGATGCTCGACCCGTCGTCCGCGGGGACATCCCCAGAACGGCCCCTCGCCCACACCGAAGCGACGGTTCAGCTCACCCCCCACCTCGAAGCGGTTGTTGCGGTTGCGCTCGTCGTCGCGGACGAGTCCGGTGACCAGCGACCAGACCCCGCGCCACGTCGGATCGTCGGGCACGAGCATCTCCGCTGCACCGGCGGGCAGGCCGAACGAGACGTCGAGACCGATGAGCACCCGGCGACCGGATGCGACCCGGATCAGATCATCGAGGTACTCGAGCGCCGCTCGGCGGGTCGGGTGGTTGACGAGCTCGACGTCACCGGCGCCGTCGCGCGACCGGGCCGCCGACCAGATCGAGTCCCGACCGCGGGTGGGCGCCGAGGCGGCGCTCCAGTCCACCATCACGTGCAGGTCGAACAGACCGCGCCGCCCGGCCATCGCCCCTACCTTCCACCATCACCGTCAGATCACGACGGTGGCAACGGCGGCGAAGTGGAGCCCGGCCGCCACGACCGTGAAGACGTGCCACACCTCGTGATAGCCGAACGTTCGCGGCCACGGGTCTGGTCGACGCCGGGCCAGCACGGGGATGCCGATCGTGTACGCGATGCCACCACCGGCCACCAGCGCCAGCTGGAGCGGCGTGAGGTACCGGATGAGCCCGGGTGACGCGATCACGGCCGCCCATCCGAGCAGGGGGTAGAGCGAGTTCCCGATCCACGTCACCTTGCCGAACGCGACCAGCTTCAGCACGACACCGGTGGACGCGCCGATCCCCACGATCACGAGCATCGGGACGCCCCACGCCGGCGGGAGCGCCACGAGACAGAGCGGCACATAGGTCCCGGCGATCAACAGGTAGATGGCCGAGTGGTCGAGTCGCTGCATGATGCGTCGAGCACGGAGCGAGGTGGCGAGACGGTGGTACGAGGCAGATGTGCCGAAGGCCAGCAACACGGTGGCGATGTAGATGGCCGACGCGATCTTGGCGGTCGCGCCGTCGGCGAGCACGATCAGCAGTGCGCCGACGGGGAGACAGAGGAAGAACGCCCAGCTGTGCAAGCGGCCCCGCCAGAGCGGGCGCTCGGCAGTCAGCACATCGAACGTCATCGGTTCACGCTACCGGTGGCCGTGGGTGGGCGTCGCCCGGATCGTCGAGCGACGCCACCATCAACTCGAGTACCTGCTGGCCGTACTGCTCCAACTTCGCCGGTCCCACCCCCTTCACACCCGCGAGCTGTTCCAGCGTGGTCGGAACCGCGGATGCGATCGCAGCCAACGTCTTGTCGTCGAACACCGTGTAGGCGGGCTTCCCGCTCCGGGCCACGTCGCGGAACTGCCGGAGCGCGTCGTAGGCGCGTGCTGATGCGGCCGACACCGGGTCACCTGCAGCACGCGGGATGCCTCGCTGACGGCCACGACTCTGAACCGGTCGGTCGGCGGGGAAGCGACGCACGGCGCCACTGCCGGAGCGGGCGACGATCTCGTCGGTCGCGACCCGGTCGATCACCCATTCGGCACCCTGATCGACCAGCACCATCCCCGGTGCCACCACGACTCGTTCACGATCGAGGAGCGGATGGTCGCGACCAGTACCCGGTCCAGATCCAGGTCCAGATCCCGTGGGGGTCGCCCGTGCTCGCGTGCGCTCGACCGCTGGTGGTTCGGGCGGGTGCTCGGGCGGCTCGGTGGTGAGCTCGGCCACGAACCGGCTCGGACGCGGCCCCGTCACGACCGTGGCGTTGGCGCCGGCCCGTGTGAGCGCCACGTGGAACAGCCGTCGCTCCTCTTCGATGTCGTCGGCCAGTCGGTGCGGATATTGATCGACGTCGGCCAGATGCACGATCACCTCGGGCCACTCCTGACCCTTGACCCGGTGCACGGTGGCCAGCACCACACCACTCGGGTCTCGGCGCACCGCGAGACGGTCACGGAGCCATCCCTCGAAGTCGACCACGCCGTCGTGGAGGTGGGCGAGCTGACGCAGCGCCGTGAGGTCGTCACCTTGGGCTGAGCGGTTCATGCCCCGACGGGTGGCGTCGAGCGTTGCCACCGAGCCCGCCAGCCCGACCTCGTCGGCGATCGCCGCCATCACCTCGCTCGTCGTGGCCCGTCGGGACACCAGTTGCTGCAGGTGTTCGATGTCGTCGGCGAACTCACCAACCCTGGTGGCATCGCGCTCGTTGGTGAGCCGGCCGACCAATCGCCGGAGACCGTCCACATCACGCTGCTCGGCCACCCAGTCGCCGATCCGCGGATGGAGCGGACGCGACGGCCGGCGCAACGCCTCGGCGAGATCAGCGTCAGCGAAGGGAACCGACCCTCGAGCCGGTGCCGTGGCCAGCCGCAACCATGACAGTGCGGCCCGCACCGACGTGCGCTCGAGGAACTCGAGCCCGACGCCGCCACTCACGATCACCCCGGCCGACACCAGCGCGACCTGCACCGGAGCGAGCACGGCGTTCACACGAGTGAGCACGGCGATCTCCGCAGTGGTCCGACCGGCAGCGATCGCGTCACTCACCCGCCGGGTGGTGTCACCGACCGGATCGTCGGACGTGACGACGTCCCACCCGCCAGGATCGACCGATGCGGCACGGATCGTCTTGGCGACCCGCCGTCGATTGTGGCGCAGCAGTCGATCGACCGCCTCGACGATGCCGGCCGGGCAGCGGTAGTTGACCTCGAGCGGATGGGCACCAGCACCCGGGAACAGCTGGGCGAAGTCGATCAACCACGCCGGATCGGCACCGTTGTAGCCGTAGATCGTCTGGTCGTCGTCGCCCACGCCGAACACCGAACCACCGGATCCGGTGAGGAGCCGTATCAGCAGCAGATGTGCGGGGGTGAGGTCCTGGAACTCATCCACCAACAGGTAGCGACAGGCGCGCTGGGCGGCCGCACGCGCATCGGGCTCGGCCAGCAGTATCTCGATGGCCCGGTGGATCTGCCCGTCGAAGTCGACCGACCGGCTGGCCGCCAGCGCCGCCACGTACGCCGGGTACACCTCCACCAAGCCGCTGACGTCGCCGTCGTAACGCGCCTCGGCCTCGGCCGGGTCGACCAGACCGAGTCGCACGAGCCCCAGTGCCTCGATCCACGGTGCCACCGGATCGGTGTTGCGACGCTTGGGGAAGCTCACGAGTCGACCGATGATGCGGCGCACCTCTGGCTCGTCGATGGTCGAGAGGCGGGTGTCGCGAGGCGCGAACGGAGGGGTGCCGTTGGCGACCGCCAATGCGATGGAGTTCAGGGTGCGAACCTGGAGGCCCGGCAGGTCAGCCGTGCGCTCCAGCATCTCGGTCTGGGCGCGCTTGTTGAACGCCACCAGGCCGACCGCACTCGGCGGGACCCGCCACGCAGTCACCAGATGCCGTGCCCGCTCGGTGAGCACCCGCGTCTTGCCCGAACCGGCGGGTGCGATGATGCGCGCCACCCCGGTCGAGTGCGTCACGGCGGCGAGCTGGTCGGTGGCGAGGTCGGCCACGGTGTCGTTGCCCGACGGCGCGACCATGCTCCCGTGTTCGATCGAGACGGCGTGAACGACGGCGATCCCCTCGACGGCCGCCGTGTAGCGCGGCGGCCCACCGTCGAGCCACGCCGGCGTTCCGTCGGGCAGCACGACATCGGCGGGCCCGTCACGTAAGGCACCGAGCGCCACCGCCCGGTCGAGCAGTCGCCAGCCGGGCCGATCGGGATCGCGGGCGTCGATCGAGTTCGACCAGACGAGGTGGTGGAGATCGTCGAGCGGGAACTCGTGACGAGCGCCCAGTTGGTGCGGTGGGTCGGTGGTGGACGACCGTGGGGCATCGTCGATGTCGACCGTCAGTTCGATCACCAGCGATCGCCGTGAATGTGCGGCCACACCGAGCTCGTGCAACACCCGGGTCGGGGCGGTGAGCTCTGCCGGGCCGATCACGAGCCGCTCGTGGTCGGACCACCCCTCGGGGGGCGCCTGACCCGGCCCGACCACGACGTGTCGACCCAGCGTGGCCGGCGGTCGCTGGAGCGGGGCGGTCACACCCTGGATCGGGCGAGCAGCCGGGCGGGCAGCCGGGCGGGAGACCGGACTCGAGTCAGGGCTCGAGTCAGGGCGGGAGCCCGGGACGGGGGCCGACTCGGGGCTGCCCTGGCGCGCCCAGCACTGCCGGACCTCGGCCGGAGAGTCGTGCGCACCCTCGCAGTAGACACAGTCGATGGCCACGTCACCGTTCTACCCCACGGGTGTCACGGTCATGGTCGTGCCGGCTGTTCACGGGCCCGAAACGGGACCGACACAGCACTCGGTCAGCATGACACCATGACCGTGACGCACCAGGTGACGATCGTCGCCGCCGACCATCCCAGTCTCGATGGTGCCGTCGGGAGGTTCCTCGACGAACTCCGGCGCGAGCCCCGCTTCCCCGGTCCGTCGTCATCGGCGAACCCGGAACCGTTCCCCTCCCTGGTGGACGGTCTGTCCTCGGCCGGGGCTCCGGACCCAACGGCCGGTTTCCGGCTCGCTGCCCTCGACGGTGCACGGGTGGTCGGTCTCGCGCGGGTCGACCCCACGGGTCAGGTACTCGTGGCCGTGGCACCCGATCGCCGTGGCGACGGCGTGGGCACCCACCTCGCCCGACACGTGGTCGACCGGTCACGGGCCGTCGGGTTCACGCACCTGTGCCTGCGTTCGAGCCGTCGGAGCCGAGCTGCCACGACGCTGGCGACCGCGATGGGGTTCATGGTGATCGAGCGGGGACTCGGACGGGTCGACCTCGTGCTCGATCTCGCGCCCACGTCGCACACCGCCTGACCGCGTCCGCCCGGACTTCGGCCGGACGCTCTCGCCCTCGACCTGAGGTCGAGGTGGTGACGACGTCCCGACCGGGATGGCTTCGTAACGCGATCGTCACGTACGGGCTAGGCTGTCGGCCGTGCTCCGCACTCGTCGAACCACCACACCCGCGCGGGTGCGGCATCTACTCGCCGCCGGCGCTGCCGCGGTGGCTCTCGTCAGCGTGGCCCAGGTGGTCGATCCGGCCTCCACCTCGGTGGTCTCGGCGCAGACCGCGGAGCAGGCGGCACGCGAGATCCAAGCCGCCAGAGACCGGGCCAACGCCGCCTCACAGGCCATGTTCGACGCCGAGTCCCGTCTCGACGAGTTGTCGATCGAGCTCGAGTCCACCTCTGCCGACCTCGACCAACTCCTCGCCGAGACCGACCAGCTCCGGGGCGACGTCGAGCAGCTCGCCGTCCGCCGGTACGTCGAGTCCGGCACCGTCGAGATCCCGCTGGTGAGTGGGCTCGGTCGAGCCAACGACCAAGCCGTGTCGGGCGTGTACGTGGCGGCTGCGACCGGATCGTCGGTCACGGCACTCGACGACTACGGCGCCGTGGCGCTCGAGCTGTCCGATGCCCGCGCCCAACTCGAACGCCAACGGCAGAGCACCCAGGCCGCTCGCGACGAGTACGAGCGTCTGAAGGCCACCGCGGAAGCCGAGATCGTGCGGCTCCAGGAGATCGAGGAGCAGCGTCTGCGCGACGAGGCCGTCCAGCGGGCGCTCGAGGAGCAGCGCCGCCAGCGCGAAGCCGAGGAGGCCGCCGCTGCAGCCCGTGCCGCCGAACAGGCCGCGGCCGCCCAGCAGGCAGCGGCCGCCCAACAGGCAGCGGCCGCAGCGGCCACTCCGCAGGTCCAGTCCGGTTCCGCCGGGTCGTCGTCAGGGTCGTCGTCAGGATCGACCGACTCATCGGCGGGGGGCTCGTCCGGCGGAGCCTCCGCTCCGGCGCCCGCAGCGACCGGCGGCGATGGCAACAGCGGCGGTGGCGGCGAGCCCGCGCCAGCGGCCGCCCCGGCTCCCCCGCCGCCTCCCCCACCGCCTCCGCCTCCCGCCAACCCGGGCGGCATCGTCTGCCCGGTTGCCGGATCGCACTCGTTCGCCGACACGTGGGGCGCGCCCCGCTCGGGCGGTCGCCGCCACCAGGGCGTCGACATGATGGCCGCCACCGGGGTCCCGCTCGTGGCGGTGGTGTCGGGCACCGTCACGTTCCGCACCAACCGTCTCGGCGGCAACGCCGTGTGGCTCACGGGTGACAACGGCAGCAAGTACTACTACGCACACCTCAGTGCGTGGGAGGGATCCTCGGGTCGACGGGTCGGCCAGGGCGAGGTGATCGGCTACAACGGCTCGACCGGCAACGCCGGCGTCCCCCATCTCCACTTCGAGATCCACCCCGGCGGCGGTCCCGCCGTGAACCCGTACCCCGCCGTCCGCTCCGCCTGCTGACCCAACGCCCCCTCACCCCACCGAACCGTCCGCGCCGAACCCGCACATCCGGGTGATCCCCACAGACAGTTCCGGATCACCCCACCGAACCGTCCGCGCCGAACCC
>REDU01000070.1 GCA_007693335.1 Ilumatobacter sp.
GGTACCTCGGCGCTCGCTCAGGTGACCCTTAACCCGCCGCGCCGACTCCCCTTGATGGGTGCCACCTACCGCCGGGACGCTGACGCGTCGTCGCGAATCTCGCCGATCACGCTCAGTGCTCGACAGGCGGACGACTCGATCGTGGTCAAGCAGGCACCTGAGGGATGGACTCCGGCAAGGTTCTCGCTGCGTGCTTGGGGCAGTCGTGCGGGCGCCGAACCTTGAGACACGTCGGCCGTCGTCGGTCGGTGTGTTCGGATGGCGCCTCGATTTCGATTTGGAGTAAACCGGTCGGGCCTCTGCAGCGTGTGCATCATGTGCAGATGGGGGAACTGGATGACGCGACACGGTCCCGTCGCGACGCTGCGCCCGGTTTCGACGAGTTCTTCACGGATGAGTTTCCCAAGGTGGTGGCGATTGCGTCGGTCCTGACGGGAGCGTCGGAGGTGGGTCGTGATGTCGCGCAGGACTCGATGGTGAAGGCGTTTCGCGACTGGTCGAAGGTCTCGGAGTTGGATCGTCCCGGAGCATGGGTGCGTCGGGTCACGATCAATGCGGCGGTGTCGTGGCATCGCCGTAACTCTCGTGAGCGGGCTGCCCGGTCCCGTCTGCGCCCGGGGGTGGCGCAGCCCGTGCAACCACCGGAGTACTCGTTCTGGGAGGCGGTGCGTGGGTTGCCGTCGCGACAGCGCGCTGCGGTCGTTCTGCATCATCTCGAGGACCTGTCGGTGGCGGAGGTTGCCGAGATCTTGGGTGTCGCCGAGGGCACTGTGAAGGCGAGTCTGGCGAAGGGGCGAGCTCGGCTCGAGCCGCAGCTGCGGCACTTGTGGAACGTGGAGGAGGGTTCATGACCGACCATCGTCCCGAGGACTTCGATGATCTGGCCGCCCGGTCGCGGGATCGTGCGTTGCGCGATGCCGAGGCCATCGCCGACGCCGATTCTGCGCTGGCACGGGTGCGGTCGGGTGTCGGAGCTTCTTCTGCATCGTCGTGGGGCCGTCGCGGCGTCGTGTTGGCTGCAGCGGCGTTGGTGGCCGTGGTGTCGGTGTCGGCGGTGGTGTGGCTGGCCCGGGATACCGACGAGCAGATCGCGACCAGTCCCGTCACTGCGCCGGCGGTCCCACCGCCGGTCCAGACGACTGAGCCGCCGGCGACCGTTGCGCCGACGACCGTGCCGACCACCACTGTTCCCCCGACGACGACTGAGCCCGAGGAGTCCGCCGAGGTCACCGATCAGTGTCTCTCTGAGCCTGTCGCTCCGCCTGCGCTCATCGATGGCAGCGCACCTGGTGAAGGAGTGCTCGGTGAGTTCGGGGAGAACCGATCGGTCGTGTGGGGTGGGGAGTCGTTCCACGCGGTGACGCAAATCTTGGACGCTGAGAACGATCCCGATGAGTTCGCCGCAGCAAACCGCTTGGTCATCGGCGACCACGAAGCCTGGTTCGTTCCGGTCAGCACCCCGCCCATGGGCGGGATCTGGTTGTACTGGCGGGATCCCACCGACTGCGTGCGGGTGTACGAGATCGCGTCGGGACACATGCTGGACGAGGCCCGCGACTACATGACTCGCTGGCTCACCTCGATCGACACTGGCGAGGACTTCGTGAGAGCGTTCGACCCCGAGTTCGACGCCCCGACCGAGTACGTCGCGCTCCGGTTCGTCGGAGCCCTGTTCGACGATGTACGCCGTCTCGCGCCCGACGGCACCGACCTCGGGACCCATCCTGACGTCGCATCGTTCCCCGACAACCGGTTGCCCCAGGGAGCGCGCCTCGCGGACGGTCGCCGGCTCGAACCGGCACGCAACGACAGTGGCTCCGTGCGCTGCTCCAACGAGCCCGTCACCATCGATGGTGAGCCACTCCATCCGGAACTGGGCGCCGCCCGAGCGATCAACTCGACACCCGAAGGGATCGTGATCGCCGCCCGCGACGTCTGCCCCGGCGGCGCATCGTGGGGCGATCCCGGGACCCGCTGGGAACTCGTGAGAGTCGATTTACGTCAGCCCGATCCGCAGGTCGAAGTCCTGCTGACACGAGACCCCAGCCCCGGTGTCGCCGACGGAGAGCCACATGCGACGAGAGTGGACGGGACCGCAGGCATCTCAGCGATCTCCCCCGAAGGGGGCCTCGTCGCACTCAGCCAGTACACCGGCGGAGAACGCGACGAGTCGACGATCCGCTCAGCTGACAACCCTGACGAAGTCATCGACTTGCCGTCGCGATGCGCGGCGCCCGGCCCGATCGTCGCAGCGCCTGTGTTCCTCGCCGACCAGCGGGTCGTGTTGGCGCGCACGTGCCCCGACAGCACTTCGGAACCGATGTTCGTCGAGACGGTCGACATCGACACCGGCGCGGTCGATCACAGCGTCGAGGTGGGCGACCTCGCCGAGTTGTCAGAGTTCCGGTACATCACACTCTCGGCTGTCATCGACGACGGCGAGATCTGGTCCATCGTCAGCATCGCCGACAGCGACCGTGCGACGACCGCACTCCTGGTTCGCGGCGACGTGGCCACCGAGATCACCCAACCCGGCTTCCGCACCTACGCCTTCACCATCGACGACCTCGCCTTTCGATAGTCGAACAGCTGCACCGGCCGACCTTCTCGCGTCGCCTCCGTGGTCTTGCGAGCGACACTCGTAGCTGCGCCGCTGCGCCGCTGCGCCGCTGCGACAGCGCAGGGCACTCGGCCGAGAAGCCTCCCGGCCAACCCTTCGAGCGCCCAGCTGCGGTCCACCGCTCACCTGCCCCATACCGCCGGGACGCTGACGCAGTGCGACGAGCTGCTCCATCGCCCTGCGTGTTGGGCTGACCGACGATTCTCATGACCGGTCGTGGCTTCGAGGACAGGCGCTCGAACGCCATCTCGGCCATGGGCAGCGGTTACCGCGAGAAACGGTGCGCACTCACGCACTGGATGCCCGCCTGATTGCGTTTGTCCCTTCAGCCTGGGACAATGCTGTCGTGGGAGACTGGCTGTTCCTGGTCGTGTTGTGGTCGTTCACCGCTGGTGTCGTGCTCATGGGGCTGTTCGGGTTGACGGATCGGCGGGTGAACCAGTGGTCGATTCGATTCGGAGTGTTGGTTGAGGACTCGATCCGGCCGCAGGTACGTCAGCGATTGTGGCGGGCACGGGCGATCCGGTGGATCGCGTTCGCGATCGGGCTCAACGTGGGGATGCTGCCGATGTACTGGAACGTGATCGACGCCGAGCGTGCCGGCGACTTCGCCAACGACCTGACATCGATCGCGCCGGTGGGTGCAGCCGTTCTCGGTTCATTGTTTGCTGAGATTGCATTGGTTCAGCGGCCCCGTGGGTCGCTGGTGGCTGCGACCACGACTCGGCGCTGGTCCGACTACATCGACCGGTTCTGGCTGGTGTTCATCGCTGGCTGCGTACCGGTCGCGGCGATCGCGACGTGGGTGGGACCGGCAAGTCCTGGCGGCGGCGGGAGATGGTTGTGGGTTGCACCAGTGATGTGCGTCGTCGCGCTGGCCGCCGTGACGATCGGCATTCGCGTCGTGGTCGACCGGCCCGCCGGAGCCGACTCGGATCGCATGCTGCGGATCGATGACGCGCTGCGCGCCGACGGGATCCATCACATCGTCGGTGGTGCGGTCGCGCTTGCTGGACTCTCAGCGGCTCAAGCGGTGAACCGTGCCATTCCCCCGAGCCTGCTCACTGTCGTGTTGGCACTGCTGAACCTCGTGTTCCTCGCAGTGTGGATCACGATCGCAACGTCCAGCCGGTGGAACGTCGACGCCGCACGATTGCAACACCGATGATCACCGTTGCCATCGACGCGGCATCGCCGGTGCCGCCATTCGAGCAACTCCGACAGCAACTCGAACGACACATCCGAAACGGGACGCTTCGAGCTGGCGAGCAGCTCCCGACCGTTCGACAACTCGCCCGGGACCTCGGCCTCGCAAAGAACACCGTCGCACGCGGCTACCAAGCGCTCGAACGCGACGGGCTCGTGGTCGGTGATCGGCGACGCGGCACGATCGTGTTGGAACAAGCCCAGCAGGTCAGCGAACACGACGACGCCATCGCATCAGCTGCGCACCGCTACCTGAGCGCACTCGAAGAACTCGGCGTCTCGATCGACGACGCGATCGACGCAGTCCGGACAGCATTCACGCAACGAACTCCCCTGAACCCGCCGACGCACGGCGACACCCAATAACCAGCTTCTCGGCAAGCAACCAGACGCCCCATACCGCGCTCCCCGACGCACCACCAGGGTGCCACCAAACGCCGGGACCGCAGCGATCAGCGGGGCGGGCTGATCCAGTACTTCGTCACCGTGAGCGGTCATCACGGCGACCGGGACGCCGGCCGACTCTGGCGGGGTGACGGAAGCCGATGTCGTTGTCAGCAGTCGCGGCGAGGAGACTGCTCGAGAACATCGGTCCAGTCGCTTGATTTTCGAGCGGTATCAGCCAGAAATAGAGCGATCGGGCGCCGACTGCTCCCGGGCAGGAGGTCGCAATGGCTGATTCGACGTATCAGAGATGTATCAATTCGGGGTGCACCGGGCAGTGTCGGGCTGTTCGTCGAGTGTCGGGTCGTGCGGCCATCGCCCCTGCTAGATGACATATTTTGGTATGAGCCGACACGAACCGTTATTGGCTGATATGGCCGAAATTCCGATTTGCAAGCAGGGGGTCGTGGGTTCGAGTCCCATCGTCTCCACCACACCTGACCAGGCATGTATCAGCACCGGGGGTGTGCGATGGGGTGGAAGGCCTCGGGTCAGCCGCCGGCGACAGGCGTTTGTGCGCCCGAATCGGCACGTGGCGTGCGGAATCGGGTGCGCGAGCGTCTCGCCGATCAGATGCGCTCGATCCTCGCTGCCGGATGATGGCTCGGTCAGGTGAACGACCGGAGATCGCGCCATTCCCGGGGTGACGCCTGGATCAGCAGCTCGGGATCCGTCGGGGAGGCGGACATCGATGACCTCGCGGAGGTCGCGCACGGTTCCCGACGCGGCGTCCTCACCGTCGACCACCTCGGCCGGGGGTGGCCGGGGGTGGCCGGGGGTGGCCGCCGTCAGGACTCGTCGGCGCGCAGCACCAGGCCGTCCGGGCCCGAACGGATCGTGAGCACGTCGGCCTCGATCTCGTAGGTGGCCTCTCCGTCCAGGGCTGCGAAGACGGCTGCCTCGAGGTCCATCAGGTCGCTCTCGCACTCTCGTGCGCTGGTGGCGATCGGCCCGAACGTGAGGGTGTCCTCGCCCACCGTCACCGAGCCACTGCCGGTGTTGCAGCCGGACTCCACGGCGACCGTGCCCTCGGAGATCGTGCTCTCGAGCAACCAGCGGGTGACTTCGAGCGGGCGGTCGGGATCGGCCACCTCGCGGTCGAGCATCGTGACGACCGTGACACCGTCGGCCGAGGTGAGCACGAGTTCGTCGGCGTCGAGTGCCACCGCAGGTGAGCCGGTGAGCAGCCCGGCCAGCCACGTGTCCTGGTCCATCAGCGCGTCCTCGCAGGCCATCATGGTCTGGCCGAGCGCCTCGACGGCGCTGAGAGGCCATCAGCGCGGAGGCGGGCGGTTGCAGACGGCGAACGTGACGGCGGCTGCTGAGCCGACGTTGAGCGAGTCGACACCCGCGACGATCGGGATGCGCACCCGACGGGTGGCGCGCTCGATGGTGCGCTCGGCCAGTCCCGGCCCCTCCGCGCCGAGCACGATGGCAGTGCGCTCCGGTGGCGCGAGGTCCCACAGGTCGTCACCTTCCGCCGCTGGCGACATGGCCCATGTCTCGAAGCCGGCGTCGTGGAGCAGGTCCAGATCGTCGGGCCACCGTCGCGCTCGGGCGACATCGAGATGGAGCACCTCTCCCATGCTCACGCGAACGGTGCGTCGGTAGTACGGGTCGATGCACGTGGGGTCGAGCACCAGTCCGTCGATGCCGAACGCTCGCGCCGAACGGGAGATCGCGCCGAGGTTCTCGGGGTCGTTCAGACCTTCGAGCACGGCCAGCCGGGTCGAGCGGGCGGCCAGCTCCTCGATCGACGCGAGCGGTCGACGGTCGGCCGACGCCACGGCACCGCGGTGGAGGTCGAACCCCACCACCTCGGCCAGCACCTCGCGGGGGGCCACGAAGACGGGTGCGTCGAGCCCGTCGAGGACGGGTGCGAGTCGGGAGAGCTTGTTCTCGGCCACCAACACCGAACGCACCCGGTGGTCGGAGGTGAGGAGCCGCTCGATCGCAGTGGGGCCCTCGGCGATGAAGAACTCGTCGCCCTCGCGTCGCCGCCGACCAGCGGTGTCGGTGAGGTCGAGGTAGTCGGTCACCCGGGGATCGTCGCGGTGCTGGACCGACTGGACGTTCATCGATCGGATGTCCGCCGTCAGCGGGCGAACACCTGAGCGTCGTCGGCGAAGGCCTTGAACTCGAGCGCATTGCCGGCCGGGTCGAGCACGAACATCGTCGACTGTTCACCCGGCTCGCCCACGAACCGAGTGGTCGGCTCGATCACGAACTGGGCGTCGGCGGCGCGCAGCCGATCGGCCAGCTCGCTCCAGTCGGCGGGGTCCAGCAGCACCCCGAAGTGGGGGACGGGGACGTCGTGGCCGTCCACGGGGTTGCTCGACGGTGGGCGACGGTGCCCGGGGTCGAGGTGGGCGACGATCTGGTGACCGTAGAGGTCGAAGTCGATCCAGATGTCGCACGAGCGGCCCTCGGGGCATCCCAGCACGCCGCCGTAGAACTCGCGGGCGGCGGCGAGATCGTCCACCCCGAACGCGAGATGGAACCGGGGACGTTCCGCGGACGCCATCAGGATGCGCTCGGGACGGGGAGCACGTAGGTGCCCTGCGCGGTCGCGGTCGGGCGGTGGTCGTGATCGTCCACCCACAGGTGGACGGTGCCCACGACGTTCCGTCGGCCGGCGGCTTCGAGCGAGGCTCGCGCCCACAGCACCTCGCCGATGGCCGGTCGCAGGTAGCGGATCGACAGCTCCGAGGTGAGCGCCATCGGCTCGATCCGACCGATCGCAGCGAACGTGAGGTACCAGAGGGCGGCGTCGGCCAGCCCGAACTGGGTGGGACCGGAGATGAACCCGCCCGGCCGTAGCGACTCGGGGCTCGCGATCAACCGAGCGAGGGCGTAGCCGTCGCCGATCTCCACGCACTCGTTGGCCGAGCCGGAGAACTCGCGTCGTACCATCTCGTTCACGGTCGCGGGATCGGGGAGCGAGGTCACGCCGTGACGCTACGACATCGCCGACCGGTCGCACACCGGCGAGAATTCAGCTGGTACCCGAACGACCGGTTCGGCCGAGAAGGAGAGACATGGAACGCATCGTGATGGTGGGAGCCTCCCTGGCGGCACTCCGGGCGGCGGAGACGCTCCGCGGCGAGGGCTTCGATGGATCGGTCACCCTCGTGGGTGCCGAAGCCCACCGTCCGTACGATCGCCCTCCGCTGTCGAAGAAGCTGCTCGCCGGGGAGTGGGAGCCCGATCGGGTGGCGCTCCGGAAAGCGGATGCGTTCGACGCCCTCGACGTCGAGTGGTGCCTCGGTGTCGCTGCCACCGGCCTCGACCTGGCGGGGCGCACGGTGGCGCTGGCCGACGGGAGCGAGGTGCCGTTCGACGGACTCGTGCTCGCGTGCGGCGCGCGACCGAAGGCACTTCCCGGGGTTCCGTTCACCGAGCCCGCCGCGGCCGCTGACGCCCGGCCATTGGTCACGGCGCTGCGGACGCTCGACGACTCGCTGGCGCTGCGCGCCCGGCTCGCATCGGGCGATCAGCGGGTGGTCGTGATCGGCGCCGGATTCATCGGGTTGGAGGTGGCGGCAACGGCTCGCGGTCTCGGCAATGACGTGGTCGTGCTCGAGGGTGCGTCGGCCCCGTTGATCAGGGCGTTGGGTGCAGAGATGGGAGCGGCGGTGTCGGCGTTCCACGCCGATCACGGGGTCGAGATCCGCTGCGACGTGCGGGTGGCCGGTGTCGACGCGTCCGGTGTCCGGTTCGAGCCGGTCGACGGCGTCAGCGAGGTGGTCCCCGCCGACGTGGTCGTGGTCGGGATCGGGGTGGAACCCGCCACCGACTGGCTCGAGGGAAGCGGGCTCGAGTTGCGCGACGGCGTGGTGTGTGACGCCACGCTGGCGGCGCGGGGGGCGCCCGAGGGCGTGCCCGTGTTCGCGGCGGGCGATGTGGCCCGCTGGCCGAACGAGCTCTTCGACGAGGAGATGCGGGTGGAGCACTGGACCAATGCCGCCGAGCAGGGGATGGTGGCCGCCAAGGCGCTGCTGTCGTGCGCCACGGGTGAGGAGCCGGGGCCGTACGCGCCGGTGCCGTTCTTCTGGAGCGACCAGTACGACCGCCGCATCCAGTTCCTCGGTCGCGCCTCGGCCGACGACGACGTGCAGATCGTCTCGGGCGCGGTCGACGATCGGAAGTTCCTGGCGCTGTTCGGTCGGGAGGGCCGCCTGCGTGGCGCACTGGGCCTCAATGTGCCGAAGCTCCTGATGCCGCACCGGGCGCTCCTCGAACAGCGCATCTCGTGGGACGACGCCCTCGCTCGTGTCGAGTGACGTACCCGCGACCGGTCCGGTGCTCCCGACCGGTCTCGCTGCCGAACTCGCCATCGACTTCGCCGCTGATGGGGCGGTGTGCGTGCGCGGTCTCGTGCCCGCCGATCTCCTCGACCGGGTGGCGTCCGCCGTGGATCGGAACCTGGCCGATCCGTCAGACTTGGCCATCGTCGCCAGCGCCGCCGATGATCCCGGGAGGTTCGTCGAGGACTTCTGCAACTGGCAGCGGTTCGACGCCTATCTCGATCTGGCCCGCCACGCGGCCCCGCTGATCGGCCACCTCATGGGGTCAACGGGCGTTCGGCTGTACCACGACCACCTCCTCGTCAAGGAGGCCGGCACCGCCACCCCGACGCCGTGGCACCAGGATCAGCCCTACTACGACGTGGAGGGACATCACGTGGTGTCGATGTGGTGCCCGCTGGATCCGGTCCCTCGTGATGCCACGCTCGAGCTCGTGGCCGGTTCACACCTCGGACCCTGGTTGATGCCGCGCACGTTCATGGATCGCGAGGCGCGATGGTTCGGCGAGGGCGAGTTGGCGGAGGTTCCCGACGTGGAGGCCGACCGCCATGCGCACCGGATCCTCGGCTGGGCGCTCGAACCGGGCGACGTGGTGTGCTTCCACGCCCTCACCCTGCACGCCGCCCGCGGGTCCGCCGACCGACGGCGGGTGCTCTCGCTGCGCTTCCTCGGTGACGACGCCGTCCGGGTGGAACGGCGGTGGCGCACGAGCCCACCGATCCCCGCCACGGCCAGCTTCCCCGTGGTTAGGCTCGCCGGATGAGCACGTCCAACCTGTCGCGGGTGTGGTTCAAGGTGACCGACCTGCAGGTGGCGAGTGGCCGTGGTTGCCGGGTCACCACCGTCGAGGGTGACCAGTACCTCGACTTCGCGGCCGGCATCGCGGTGAACTCCACCGGGCACTCGCACCCGGCGGTGGTCGAGGCGATCGCCCGTCAGGCCGAACGCTTCGTGCACGCCCAGGTGAACGTGTTCACCCACGATCTCCTCGAACCCCTCGCCGCCCGCCTGGCCGAGATCGCCCCGGGCCCGATCGACACCTTCTTCTTCGCCAACTCGGGTGCCGAGATCACCGAGGCGGCCATCAAGCTCGCCAAGCAGGCGACCGGCCGGCCGAACACCATCGTGTTCAGCGGTTCGTTCCACGGCCGTACTCATCTCGCGATGGCCATGACCACCTCCAAGACGGTCTACCGCGCCGGTCACGCGCCGCTCCCGGGCGGTGTCTTCGTCGCGCCGTTCCCCGATCCGCTCGTGGCCGATCGTGACGCCGAGGTCAGTCGTGCGCTCCGTGGCCTCGATCACCTGCTGCTCAGCCAGACCTCACCGGCCGAGACGGCGGCGATGATCCTCGAGCCGGTGCTCGGCGAGGGCGGGTACGTGCCCGCCCCACCCGCCTTCATCGAGGGGGTGGCCGAGCGGTGTCGCCGACACGGGATCCTCTTCATCGCGGACGAGGTGCAGAGCGGCTTCGGTCGCACGGGCAAGATGTTCGCCGTCGAGCATGCCGACGTCGAACCCGACATCATCTGCATGGCCAAGGGCATCGCGTCCGGGTTCCCGTTCGCTGCGCTCGGCACCCGCCGCGAGCTCGACGACCGGTGGCCCACCGGCAGCCACGGTGGCACCTATGGCGGCAACCCGATCGGGTGCGCGGCGGCGATCGCCACGCTCGACGTCCTGACGGCGCCGGGCTTCCTCGACCACGTGCGCGAGCGCGGCCGGCAGCTCACCGACGGTCTGCGCAAGCTCCAGGGCGGGCATCCCGATCTGCGGCAGGTCCGCGGCCCCGGTCTGATGGTCGCCACCGGGTTCGCCGATGCCGCGCGGGTGCCGGCGCTGGTCGAGCACTGTCTGCGCGAGGGTCGGCTGATCCTGATGACCGCCGGTACCTACGGTCGCGACATCCGGTGGATGCCCCCGCTGGTGGTGACGGCCGACGAGATCGACGAGGCCCTCGCCGCGTTCGCTGCGGCCCTCGACGCCACGGGGTGACCCGTGCCCCGGCTCGACGCGGCCCGGCTCGGCGCCTGGCGTGAGCTGAGCACCGGACTCGCCGAGGTCTCGCGCCGGATCCACGACGATCTCATCGAGCAGTGGGACATCCCGCTCGGCTGGTTCGACGTGCTGGCCGCCCTCCAGCGGTCGGGCGGTCGGGCCCGCCCGTCGGAGGTGGCGGCCGAGTTGCGGGTGCCGGCGTCGAGTCTCAGTCGTCGGCTCGACCGACTGGAGGAGGAGGGCTGGATCGCCCGACATCGCAGCGTCACCGGCGAGGATCAGCGACTGGTCGACGTCGAACTCACCCGTCGCGGTCGCAACCTGTGGCGCGAGATGAACGTCACGTACCGCCGGGCGGTGCAGACGCACTTCGCCGGCCGCCTCGCCGACCACGAGATCGCCCTGCTGACCGAGGTGGCGTCGCGCCTCGGCGCACAGGACGATCCCGCGACGTGACGCTCAGTCGAGGCCGGCGTACATCGACTCGATCTCGTCGCCGTAGCGGGCGAGGACGCCGCGTCGCTTCAGCTTCGAGGTCGGGGTGAGCACATCGCTGTCGGGCATCCACTCCTCACCGAGCAGCACGAACTTCTTGATCTGCTCGACCTGGGCGAACTGCTGGTTGATCTCGTCCACCCCGGCCTGCACCTCGGCGATCACGTCGGGATCGACGGCCAGTTCGGGCAGTGACAGCGATTCCTTGCCGTGGTTCTTCGCCCACACGAGCGCCGCTTCGGGATCGAGCACCAGGATGGCCGAGCAGAACTTGCGGTTGTCGCCGATGGCCGCGGCCTGACCGATGATCGGGATCATCTTCAGTGCGCCCTCGAGGTTGGCCGGGCTGATGTTCTTGCCGCCCGACGTGATGATGAGCTCCTTCTTGCGGTCGACGATGCGGACGTAGCCCTCGTCGTCCATCACCCCGATGTCGCCGGAGTGCAGCCATCCGTCGACGAGCGTCTCAGCGGTCTTCTCGGGCTCCTTGTAGTAGCCCTGGAACACGTTGCCGCCACGGCAGATGACCTCACCGTCCTCGGCGATCTCGACCTCGCAGCCGGGAACCGCCTGACCGACCGAACCCGGCTTGTTGGCGTGCGGCGACCACGTCATCGGGCCGCTGGACTCGCTCATGCCGTAGATCTCCGACAGTGGCACGCCGATGGCGTTGAACCATTCGAGGATCGTGGCGGGGATGGGCGCCGCGCCGGTGACGGCGATCTCGACCGCGTCGATGCCGACCAGTGCTCGCACGTTGCTGAACGCCACGGCATCGAGGAACTCCCAGGTGTCGCGCTGCTCCTGGGTGATCGTGCCGTCGCGCTCGGCGGCCTTGATCTCGAGGGCGGCGGCGATCGCCTCGTCGAACTTCTGCTTGCGCTCGGCATCGGCGGCCAGGGCGGCGTTCACGCCGGCGTAGACCTTCTCGTAGACGCGGGGCACGCCGAACATGATCTGCGGGTGCACCTTGCCGAGATAGGCGGTGAGCTGGTTCGGGTCGGGGCAGCAGTAGACGCTGTAGCCGAGGATCATGGCCTGGTAGTGGCTCATCATCCGCTCGGCGATGTGGGCCATCGGCAGGTAGGACACGGCGCGCTTGCCACGGAAGTCGTCCCAGTCGATGCACTGGCGCAGCAACTCGACGGTGTACACGACGTTGTACTGGCTGATCATCACGCCCTTCGGTGGGCCGGTGGTGCCACTGGTGTAGATGAGCGTGGCGATGTCGTCGGGATGCGTGGCGGCGGCCAGCGCCCCGAGATCGGCCTCGTCGGGTCCGAGCAGCGCCTCGGCGGGCTCGACGCCCTCGGGGAGGTTGCCCTCCGGCGGCTCGATCACGAAGATCCGGCGCAGCGCGGGGAGGTCGCCCCGGACCTTCAGCAGCCGCTCGAGGAAGCCGGCGTCCTCCACGATCGCCACCTCGGCCTCGGCGTGCTCGGCCAGGTACTGGATCTCCTCGGGTGACGAGGAGTTGTAGATGCTCACCGGCGTGGCGCGGATGAACTGCGCGGCGACGTCGTACCAGTGGAAGTCGGGCCGGTTCCGCATCATCAGCAGGATCCGCTGGCCGGGCTTCACGCCGGCCTCGGTGAGACCGACGGCGGCACGGGCCACCATCGAACGCATCTCGCCGAGGGTCCATGCATTCCAGTCATCGTCGCCCTTCATCGAGTGGAGCGCTGGCGTCGAGGGATCGGCGTCGGTGAGTTCGAGGAAGAGTCGTGGTGCGGTCGAACCGCTGACGGCGGCGTCGATGTCGGCGATGGAGGCTCGGCTGGTCATGTGTCCATTGTCTCACCTGCGCCCGGCCGGGTCGAATGCGCTCCGGTTTGGGCGCAGCCGCACCGAAACAGCAGACTCTCGACAGCGCACCCGCCTCGTTTCTCGCCCAGGAGCACACCATGACCACCGCCGTGATCGTCGATGCCATCCGCACCCCGATGGGGAAGCGCAACGGCCAGTTGAAGGACTGGCACCCGGTCGATCTGGCCGCGGAGACCCTGAAGGCGCTGCAGCAGCGCAACGATCTCGACCCCGCCGTCGTCGACGACGTCGTCATGGGTTGCGTGATGCAGGTCGGCGAACAGGGGGTGAACGTGGCCCGCAACGCCGTGCTCGCCGCCGGATGGCCCGAAGACGTGCCCGGCACCACCGTCGACCGCCAGTGCGGCTCGAGCCAGCAGGCCGCCCACTTCGCCGCCCAGGGCGTGATGGCCGGGGCCTACGACGTGGTCGTGGCGGCCGGCGTCGAGGTGATGACCCGCGTGCCGATGGGTGCCTCGATGGCCGACGGCAAGTTCGGCTACCCGTTCGGCCCGGCCGTGGGTGCTCGCTACGCCGACCAGGGTGGTCTGGTGCCCCAGGGCATCTCTGCCGAGCTGATCGCCGACAAGTGGAACATCTCCCGCGACGACATGGACGCCTTCGGGGTCCGCAGTCAGCAGTACGCCGCCCGTGCCACCGCCGAGGGCCGTTTCGATCGTGAGATCCTCCCGGTGCTCGGTGCCGAGGGCTCGATGGTGAGCGTCGACGGTGGTCTCCGCGACACCACGATGGAGTCGCTCGCCAAACTCAAGCCGTCGTTCGTGCCCGAGGAGGAAGGTGGCCGCGTCACTGCCGGCAACTCCTCCCAGATCACCGACGGAGCGTCGGCCATTCTGATCATGAGCGAGGAGAAGGCGGCAGCGTTGGGGCTCACCCCCCGGGCCCGCTTCGTCGACTTCGCCCTGGCCGGTGCCGACCCGCGCCTGATGCTCACGGCGCCCATCCCCGCCACGCACAAGCTGCTCGAGCGCGCGGGCATGACCATCGACCAGATGGATCTGATCGAGATCAACGAGGCGTTCGCGTCGGTCGTGCTGGCGTGGGAGAAGGAGCTGCACCCCGACATGGACCGGGTGAACGTGAACGGTGGCGCCATCGCCCTCGGTCACCCCCTCGGCTGCTCGGGGGCGCGCCTCATGACCACGTTGCTCAACGAGCTCGAGCGCACCGGCGGCCGCTTCGGCCTCCAGACGATGTGCGAGGGCGGGGGCATGGCCAACGCCACCCTCATCGAACGCCTCGGCTGACCGGCCAGCTCGCCCGACCGGCTCAGCGGTGAGCGGGATAGCCTGTGGATATGGACGTCGGCACCGTGATCTGGGTGGGCGCTGGTGTCCTCATGGGCGTGTTCCTGTGGAAAACCGGAATCGGCATGCTCCGCTCGCTCACGACCCCGCTCCCGCCGCCCCCGCCCACTGGCGAGCTCCGCAAGGTGAACATGAGGTATCGGTGCGGGGTGTGCGGGGTGGAGCTGAAGTTGACGATGGCCCCTGACGAGGATCCGCCGCCCCCGCGGCACTGCCTCGAGGACATGGACATCATCGCCCCCATTTACGACTAATTTCCCTGGGTGCCCACAGCCTGTGGACAACTCTGTGGTGAATCACACACCTGTCATTCACCGCTTGTGGATGGATCCGGGGACGAACGACCCGGCTAGCGCCATTTGGTGGCGGTGTAGAGCCCACCGAGGATGCAGCCCAGACCGAGGATCGTCAGCAGGTTGTTGCCCGAGAACACCAGGTTGCGCAGGATGATCAGCACGGCGCCGCCGATGAGCAGGGCGAGCATCAGGGCCGGGACCCAGCGGGGGCTCTCCCGCATCGAGGCGGGCACGGGCGGCGTGTAGCGGGTGGACGAGTGCACGCCCTCGCTGTTCTCGTCCGGGTTCTTCAGCGGACGTTCGCCGGGCCGCGTGCCCTTCGGGGTCGTCCTGCCACCGGTCTTGCGCTTCGGAGGTGCCACAGGACATGAGTCTAGGCGGTCGTACCCGTTCGACAGGGGCGCACCCGACCGGGCAGGCTGTCGCCCGTGACCCGGGTACTCGTGATCGACAGCTACGACAGCTTCGTGTACAACCTCGTCCAGTACCTCGGCGAACTCGGCGCCGAACCCATCGTGCACCGCAACGACGCCATCGACGTCGAGGCCGCGCTCGCACTGGAGCCCGATGCCGTGCTGCTCTCGCCAGGTCCGGGACGACCCGAGGACGCCGGCATCATCTGCGATGCCGTCCCGGCGTTCGCCGCACGTCACGTGCCGGTGCTCGGCGTGTGTCTCGGTCACCAGGCGATCGGTCAGGTGTTCGGCGGCAACGTGGTGCGCGCCCCTGCGCTGATGCACGGCAAGACCTCACCGGTCCATCATGACGGCGCCGGGGTCTTCGCCGGTCTCCCCACGCCGCTGACGGCCACCCGCTACCACTCGCTCGTGGTCGAGCGGGACTCGGTGCCGGCCTGCCTCGAGATCACGGCCTCGACCCCCGACGGGGTCGTGATGGGGCTGCGCCACCGTGAACTCGAGGTCGAGGGTGTGCAGTTCCACCCCGAGAGCATCCTCACCGCCGTCGGTCACGACCTGCTCCGGAACTTTCTCGCCCGCGCCGGCTGACGCGGGCCGGGTTCAGCCGCCCTCGCCCTCGGGTGGCGCTTCGGTGGTGGTGGGCGGCGGTTCGGTCGTGGTGGTGGGCGGCACCGTGGTGGTGGTGGTCGTGGTGGTGGTGGTCGTGGTGGTGGTCTCTGGTGCCCGAGCCTGGCCGACCGTGAACGAGACGGTGGAGCCCCGATCGACCCGGGCCGACGACGCGGGGTCCTGACCGACCACGAGTCCGTCGTTGGCGTCGCCGGGTTCGAGCTCGACGAACCCCACGTTCGGCTGCAACCCGTTCTGGGCCAGCTGGTTGCGAGCCTGGCCCTCGGTGAGGCCCACCAGTGGCGGCACGCTCACCTGACCGGGCCCGGAGCTCACGACCAGCGTGACCGTGCTGCCGCGTTCGACCACCGTGTTGGGCGCCGGACGGGAGGTGATGACCACTCCAGCGGGCACCTCGGCGTCCTCCTGGGCCTCCTCGGTCACGACGAGCCCGAACGGAGCGCTCTCGAGCAGATCGCGGGCCACCTCGACCCGGTTGCCGATGATGGCGGGTGGGATGTTGACCGTGTCGAGCCCGGCGGACACCACGATCGTGATGACGGTGTCCTGCCGCACGGGATCGCCAGCGGGCGGCTCGGTGCGGATGACGAAGCCCTCGGCCACGTCGCTCTCCTCGGTGACGACCGTGGTCTGGAAACCCTCCGCACCGAGGATCCGCTGGGCGTCGTCGAGGGATCGTCCGCGCACATCGGGAACCGGTACGAGCTGCGCCGTGGGGTTGTAGAAGAGACGGACGAGCTGCGTGGGCGGGATGAGTGTGCCGGCCACCGGATCGGTGCGGTGCACGAAGTTCTCGGCGAAGAGCGCGTTCTCCTCCGGGATCGACTCGAACGGGATCTCGAGCGCGGTGAGCGCGGCCGTGACCACGAGGAGATCCTGGTTGGTGTAGTCGTCGAGGATGATGCCGACGGTCTCGTCGTCGTCGCCGCTGAGCGCCTGGAAGAGCAGCACCCCGCCGGCGATGAGCGCGATCAGTGCCACGAATGCCGCCAGCGCGTACCACCCGGTGCGCGAGGGCCCTTCCTCGTAGTAACGGGCATCGGGTGACGCCCCGGGCGGATAGTTCCCCATCTCGTGGGCGCCCGTTCGAGCCATCGTGGTGGTGGCCGCCGCGCCCGCGACTCCGGCCACCATCGGGGCCGGGACCGGAGGGGCGACCGTGGTGGCGGCCTGGGTGGCGGCGGCCGGGGGCCGCGCCGCGCCGGCGGCAGCGGCCACGAGTGCCTGCACCTGCTCGCCGTTGCGGAAGCGACGGAGATCGTCGCGGAGGGCGACCGCACTCGGATAACGCAGCTTCGGGTCCTTGGCGAGGAGCTTGGCGACGATGGCCTCGAACGGCCGCGGGATGCCCTCGACGATCTTGTTGAGCGGGGTGGGTGCGTCGTGCACCTGCTTGTAGGCGATGCCGACCGGGTTCTCGCCGGTGAACGGGGGCCGCCCGGCCACCATCTCGTACATGACGATGCCGAGTGAGTAGAGATCGCTGCGCGGATCGGGTTGGGCGCCCTGGGCCTGCTCGGGCGAGAAGTACGACGCGGTACCCATGACCGCGCCGGCCTGGGTGAGGTTCGCCTCGGTGGCGGAGTTCATGGCCCGGGCGATGCCGAAGTCGGCCACCTTCACCTGACCGTTCGAGCCGATCAGGATGTTGGCCGGCTTGATGTCGCGGTGGGCGAGACCGGCCTCGTGGGCGAAGCCGAGCGCCGCGGCCACCTCGCTGGCGATCTCCGCTGCCTGCTTGGCGGTGAGCTGTTTGTTGGTGCGCAGGATCTCGGCCAGGGTGCGGCCCTGCACGTACTCCATCGTGATGAAGTACGTTCCCGAGTGCTTGCCCCAGTCGTACACGTTGACGATGTTGGGGTGACTGAGGTTCGCGGCGGCCTGCGCCTCGCGGCGGAAACGCTCGACGAAGTTGGGGTCGACGGCGAACTCGGGGAACAGCACCTTGATCGCGACCTGGCGGTCGAGCAGCAGGTCGCGTGCGAGGAACACGTCGGCCATCCCGCCGCGTCCGACTCGCCGTTCGATCTCGTAGCGGTCGTTGACGACCGTGGGTTCGCCGCTGCTACTCACAGTTCCTGCCTCGGGCACCCCAGGGGTGGGAGCCGCTGCACGAGGTTACCGACCTCCGTCTCCGGTTGACGTTCACGCTCGCCCCGATCCGGTCACTCATCGGGCCCGCTCGGCTGCTCGCTCTCGAACGCGATGTCGAGCATCGCCTTGGCGATCGGTCCGGCGAGACGTCCGCCCGTGCCGGCCGAGATCTCCGCGGACGTGCCCTTCAACATGACGGCCACCACGTACCGGGGTGAGTCGGCGGGGGCGAAGGCCGTGATCCAGGCGTGCGACTTCTCGGGCTCGCCCGTGTCGTTGAGCTGGGCGGTGCCCGTCTTCGACGCGACCGGGATGCCACTGTCGAGGGCGATGCAGCAGCTCGCCGTGCCGCGCTCCGACACGCCCACCATCATCTCGGTCATCGTGAGCGCGTTCGACGGCGACATGACCGTCTGCCAGAGGCGGGGTGACGCCTGTTCGAGCACCCGGCCCTGATGATCGAGCTCGACGTCCACCACGTAGGGCGCCATCATCCGACCGCCGTTGGCGACGGCCGCCGCCGACATCGCCATGTGCAGCGGCACCATCTGCACCTCGTTCTGGCCGAAGCCGCGCATGGCGAGCAGGGGGAGGTTCTGGTCGAGGTCGTCGGTGGGTCCGATGGTGCTGGCCGCCGGTCGCGGGAGGTCGATCGGGACCGCCTCACCGATGCCCCACCGCTCGGCGCCGGCCACGAACCGGTCGGGGCCGAGCTCGACCGCCATCCGCGCGAACGGCGTGTTGCAGCTCCGGGCGAACACCTCGGCGAGATCGCCGCCGCACGTGGTGCCGCGGTAGTTCCCGACCGGGCGCGTGGTCTGCGGCGGGGTGTACTCCGATTCGTCCTCGTAGACGGTGTCGGTGTCGATGATGCCGGCCTCGAGCGAGATACCCGTCGTGAGGATCTTGAACGTGGAACCCGGCATGTAGCGCTCCTGGTACGCGTTCGCCAGTAGCGGGTTCTCGGGATCGGCCTGCAGCTCGGTGAGGGCCGCGAATGCCGCGTCGTAGTCGGGATCGGCGATCACGTTGGGGTCGAAGGTCGGGTAGCTCCACATCGCGAGCACGGCCCCGGTGTTCGGATCCATCATGACGATGGATCCCTCCCGCCCGCCCAGCAGGAACTTCGCGACCTGCTGGAGGTCGTGGCGCATCGTCAAGCGCACGCTCCCGGAGTTGTCGGTGTTGCCGGCCACCAGCCCCGGCAGTGCCAGCAGCTGCTGGCGGGTGGTGGAACCGGTGAGGACCGCGCTCTTCGTACGTTCGAGCTGGGTCGAGCCGAGACCGAACGTGTGGTATCCCGTCACGTTCGCGAACAGATCACCCGTCGGGTACTGCCGTACGAAGTCGACCGTGGAGAAGCCCTCGGCAGGTACCGATCGGGCGACCACGACACCGTCGGCCGACACGATCGGGCCGCGCGGTCGGTTGAACTCGCGAACCAGGGCCCTGGTGTTGTCGGGCTGGGCGGCGAGCTCCTCGGTGCGTCCGACCTGCCAGTAGTTCATCATCGCGAACAACGCGATGTAGCAGGCCATGAGTCCCACCGCGAGGTGTCGGATCGATCGGTTCACGCCCGTACCACCCCGGTCTCGTCGGTAGTCGCGCCGACGACGTCGCGGCCCGATCGCCGGAGCCGCCACGCTGCCCAGCGCTCACCGGGTGTGGGCTGATCGGGCACCTCACCGAGTCGCCGAGCACCCGTGTCGCTCAACCGCAGGAGCAGTGCCAGCAGGATGTAGGTGGACAGCAGCGAGGAACCGCCGTAGCTCATGAACGGCAGGGTCACCCCGGTGAGCGGTACCAGCTTCACGACGCCACCGAGGATCACGAAGGCCTGTACACCCACGATGGTCGTGAGCCCCACGGCCAGCAGTTTCTCGAAGGTGTGCTCGGTGCGGAGCGCCACCCGGAGACCGGCGCCGATGAACAGCAGGTACGCCATCAGCACGGCGGCGCCGCCGATCATGCCGAGCTCCTCGCTCACCGCCGCGAAGATGAAGTCGGTGGAGGCGGCGGGCACGGTGCCGGGGTTGCCGCGGCCCAGACCGGTGCCGACCACGCCACCATCGGCGAACCCGTACAGCGCCTGCACGATCTGATAGCCGGATCCGAACGGGCGCGACCAGGGGTCGATCCAGATGTCGACGCGGGTCTGCACGTGGTCGAACAGCCGCCACGCCACCACGGCGGCGCCGGCGAACATCGCCGTTCCCACCAGCAGGTAGGCGATGCGTTCGGTGGCCACCCACATCATCACCAGGAACAACATGAAGAACATCAGCGATGAGCCGAGGTCCTGCTGGCCCACCATCACCACGATCGAGAAACCCCATGCCACCAGGATCGGCGCGATGTAGCGGGGCTGGGGGAGGTGGACGAAGCCGACCTTCCACGTCCGCGCCGCGATGAGCTCGCGGCGCTCGGCGAGGTAGCCGGCGAAGAAGATCGCGAGGGCGAGCTTGGCGAACTCGCCGGGCTGGAAGTTGATCGGACCGATCCGCACCCAGATCTGGGCGCCTCCCACCGAGTAGCCGATGCCGGGCACGAGCGGGAGCAGCAGCATCACGATGCCGGAGAAGAAGAACGTCCACTTGTACCGGGCGAGGTCAGCGGGTCGCTGCACGAACAGCAACGTGGCCACGAAGGCGGCAACGGCCACGAAGCTCCAGAGCGTCTGGAGCCCGGCGAGTCGCTCGCTCAGCCGGGTGATCATGACGTAACCGAGCCCGTGCAAGAACGCGGTGACGGGCAGCAGGGTCGGATCGGCGCCGCGGGCGAGCAGCCGCACGGCGAGATGGGCGATGCCGACCAGTCCGAGCACCACCCCGAGGAACGGCCCGATGCGGGCGGGGATCTCGGCGTTCGCTCCCAACGAGGCCAGCACGTACGCAGCCACCGTGATGAGCCCCGCCATGACCACGAGCACGAGCTCGGTGTTGCGCCGACTCCGGGCGATCGCCGAGGTCGCGGTCATCAGGACCCCGTGGTGGTTCCGGTCTCGCTCCCGGCATCGTCGTCGACGCCGGTCTCGTCGCCGGCTTCGTCCTCGGTGGTGGTGGTCGGTGGGACCGTCGTGGTGGTCGTGGTGGTGGTGGTCGTCGTGGTGGTGGTCGGGGTGAGCCGATCGGTCACGAAGATCTCGGCGCTGCGCAGCGACGAGAACCGCCGTTCGTCCTCGACGAGTTCGATCGACCGCTCGTCGAGCAGGTCGCGGGCCAGGGGGGTCGGAGCTTCCACGGTGGCATCGAACCACAACACGGCGTCGGAGCGGCCGCGGTAGATCACGACCCGGTCGTCATCGTCGAACGCCACGAAGTAGCCCGCACGGGCCCACGCCGAGAAGATCGCGAAGCCGGTCACGGCGATCGCGGCCACACCCACGACGAGCGCGAAACGGGCGACGCGCCGGCGTCGTGGCCGTGGGGGCTCCGGATCCGATCCGTTCGCATCGGCGATGGTCGGCGTGATGGCGTCGCTCATGTCGGCACCATCTGGCGGAGCGACGGCCTTCGGATCGGCCACCAGCCACGTGGGGTCGGCGTCGGGATCCACCGGTGGTGGCTCGGACCCGCCGGGACCGGGGGGATCGTCGCCGGCTGCGTCGGGGCTGACGAAGAGCTCGGGTGGGTCGGCGTCCACGTCCACCGGTGGTGGCGTGACCGGCACGTCGCCGGTGTCGATCCCGGTGTCGATCCCGGCGTCGATGTCGCCGGTGTCGTCCTGATCGTCCTTCGGTGCCCACGCCGGGATCACGTCGATCTCCTCGGTGGGGTCGGGCGGATCGTCGCCCTCGAGCACGTCCACCACGACCACCGTCACGTTGTCGCGACCACCGTGTTCGTTGGCCGCCGCCACCAGCGCGTCGGCGGCGGCCTGGGGATCGTCGTTCGCCTCGACGATGGCGGTGATCTCGTCGTCGTGCACCTCGTCCACCAGGCCGTCGCTGCAGAGCACGAACCGGTCGCCCCGAACGATCGGCAGCGTCCACGAGTCGACCCGGATCGAACGCTCGATGCCGAGCGCCCGCGTCACGATGTTGCGTCGTGGGTGGTGGCGCGCCTCGTCGCGGCTGATGTGTCCCTCGGCCACGAGCTCCTGCACGTAGCTGTGGTCGATCGTGAGCTGACGCAACCGACCGTTGCGCAGCACGTAGGTGCGGGAGTCACCCACGTTCGCCAGCGCGAACACCTCGCCGTCGTCAGGGTCGTCCATGACGGCCAGCGAGGTGACGGTCGTGCCCATTCCTTGCTGCTCGGGATTCTCGATGGCGGCGTCGAAGATGTCGCGGTTGGCGTGGCCGATGGCCGCGACGAGGTCCGACAGCGTCGGCGTCTCGGCCGTGAGTCCCGACTCCAGACGGTCGACGGTGATCTGGCTGGCGATCTCGCCGGCCTGATGACCGCCCATGCCATCGGCCACCACGAACAGCGTCGACCCGGCGAACAGGTTGTCCTCGTTCTCGGTGCGGACTCGACCGGTGTCGGTGGCGGCACCCCAGCGCAGTTCGGCCATCAGCGGCCTCTCCGGGCTCGCGTGCTCACTGTGCCTCCAGCACGGTGTAGCCCACCTGGACGCGATCGCCCGGATGCAGCAGGCGACTGCCGAGGAGCCGGCTGCCGTTGTGGAACGACCCGTTGGTGGATCCGAGATCCTCGATCATCGGCTGCCCCTCGTGGTCGAACACCCTGGCGTGGATGGTCGACACGAAGGTGTCGTCCGGCATCGAGATCGTGCAGCCGGCGTCGCGTCCGATCGTGATCTCCCCCGTCAGCGCGTAGGCCGTGCCTCGCAGCGCCTTCGGTTCGAGCACCACGAGACGGGCCACTCGGCCACCGCGCCCCTTCTGCGGCTTGCGCTGCACCTTTTCCCGTCGACCGGGGCGTTCGGCCACTGCGGTGGGATCGTCGGGTGCCATCCGGCTGCCGGCGTGTACCGGCACCTGTTGGCGGCGTGTCGGCTGACGCACCTCGCTCCACACCGCCCAGAGCACCCGGGCGAAGAACACATAGAGCAGCGCCAGGAGCACCAGCTTCAAGATGTCGAGAACGGGATCGGTCATCGGTGGAGGACAGCGTGGGTCACGATGCTTCGAATCGGAGGTGGGTGGAGCCGACACTGATGATGTCGCCGTCAGCCAGCCGTCGCCCGGTCACGATGCGTTCACCGTTGACCAGCGTGCCATTGGTGGATCCGAGATCGACCACCACGTGCGAGGTGCCACTCGAACGCACCTCGGCATGGCGGCGGCTCACGTTGGTGTCGCTCACCGTCACGGCGCACTCGCTCATCCGTCCGATCACCGTGCTGCCGGCCGAGAGCTCGACCCGCTCACCCGACGGGAGCACCAACGCACCGACCATGGTGCCGCCAGGAGCCTGGCGCAGCTGCGACACGATCCCGAACCGACCCGGCTTCAACGAGTTGTCGACCCGCAGATCGACCGCCACGGGCCCCATGAAGTGGTAGCCCTCCTCGCGGGCGTACTCCCGAGCCGCCTCGACCAGTTCGGTGCGCAGTGCGGACTCGATGTCGGCGAACCCGGCGTGGTCGTCTGCTGACAGGTGGATCTCGAAGGCGTTGGGCACGATGCGTCGACCCTTCACGTCGACCGATCGTTGGTCGTCCATCTCGCGGATCAGACGACGGCCGAGCTCGATCGGGCGGATGGAGTTGCGGGCACGGCGCGAGAACACGCCCTCGACCATACGCTCCAGACGCTGCTCCAGTGATTGCATGCCCATCGTGGCGTCGAAGGCTACTGGCGGAGGGGTTGGGCGGGCGCGCGGCAGGCTGTAGCGTTCCGTTGTTCACTCGGGCGAGTGGCGGAATGGCAGACGCGCTGGCTTCAGGTGCCAGTGAGGGAAACCTCGTGGGGGTTCAAGTCCCCCCTCGCCCACCACGGACCGGTCCTGCGACCACTCCGGTGAAGTGATCAGGCGCCGAGGTTCCGGCCCACCGGAAGGTTCATCGGACTCACCATGGATGCCGACGACGTCTCGGGGTTCTGGCTGACGGCGAGCACCGAACGTCCCGAGCGGTGGACGCGGATCGCAGCGGGCCCGAGCGATGTGTCATGGATGGGCAGCACCACGAGGTCGCCCGGGCTGGTGACGGCGGCCACGAACGCCTCGAGATCCTCCTCGCCCTCGACGTGCACCGCGGTCGGCGGGACCGACAGACCGTTGGCCACCAGCTCCGCCGGGGAGATCGGACCGATGATCAGCTCGTGTTCGCGCTGGCGGCACACGGTCGAGGCGATCTCGAGTGCCAGCGCCATCGTCGGCAGGTATCCCGGGGCGAGCTCACGGGCGGCGCAGTGGAGGACCACCCGCCCCCGGCCGGTTCCAGGGTGCAGCGCTGCGATCGCAACGGGAACCGAGGTGGCTGCGATGATCTCACCGTAGGTGGCACCCATCAGCCTCGAGCGGAGATCGCCGGCGCCGGGCCATCCGAGCAGCAGCAGGGTCGCGTCGGTCTCGATGGCGGCCTGGTGCAGTCCGGTCGACACCGACCGGTCGAGCCGCAGCTGGGTCTCCGCGTCGCCACCGAGCTCGCGCAGCATCCGGTCGACCTCGGCCTGCGTGGCCCGGCCGCTGGTGAGGCCGTCACCCGCGGCCGACGTGACCGGCACGAGCGGCTGGACGATGCCGCCGGCCGTGGCGGCGAGGTCTCCGCCGAGACGCAGCACGTCGGTGAGCCCATCGAGCGCGCCGATCACCGGTACGAGGATGGTCTCGCCGGCACGTCGTCGATCGTCGACGGGTGGCGGGATCTCACGAGCGAACCGGTTGGAGCCGATGGAGGTCACGATCAGGCTCACGGCCACGACGACCATGACGGCGTTGACCACGTCGCTGCCGTACAGGCCGATGTCGTAGCCGATGACGGTCGCGGCCAGCGTGGCGGCTGCCTGCGCGACCGACATCGAGAACAACAGTCCGGTTTCGGCTGTGTTCAGGCCGAAGATGCGTCCGGTGAGCCAGGCGGCGATCGCCTTGCCCACGACCAGGGCAGCGACGAACCCGAGCGCCAGGCGGATCGTCGACCACTCGACCACGACCGCAGGGTCGAAGAGCAGCCCCACCGACACCAGGAACGTCGGGATGAAGAAGGCGTTCCCGAAGAAGTCGGTCACGGCCATCAGCGGGCTGGCGTTGGGCACGAGCCGGTTCAGGCCGACACCGACGAAGAACGCGCCGATGAGCGGTTCGACCCCGACCAGCTCGGCGACCACCGCCGACGACGTGAGGCTGATGAACACGAGTATGTACCGCAGTGTCCGCTCCTGGCCGAGCCCGGTGAAGAACCACCGAGCGATCCGGGGCACCACGACGAAGCAGTAGACACCGAGCACGACGAACCCGATGGTGATGTCGAGCATGAGACGGGGACCGCTCGCGTCGCCGGTCTCGGCACCCACGACGAGCGCGAGCACCACGAGCGAGACACCGTCGGTGATCGCACTGGCCCCCACGATCGCCGCGACCGGTCGGGTCCTGGTCAGGCCGTACCTCGCCACGGTCGGGTACGCGATCAGGGTGAACGACGCCCAGAACGAACCGATCAACACCGCCGGCAGCGGGTCGATGTCCAACAGCAACGCCACGCCGGTACCGAGCGCCATCGGGATGAACGCCGTGAGCAGCCCGAAACCACCCGAGATCACGCGGTATCGGACGAAGGCCTCGAGGTCGAGCTGCAAACCGGCGAGGAAGATCAGGTACAGCACGCCGATGCTCCCGACCGCCTGCAGACCGGCGAACCGCGGGAGCACGTCGAGCATGTTCGGCCCGATCACCGCACCGAACATCAACAATCCCAACAACCCCGGCAACCGCAGACGCTCGGCGACGAGCGGTCCGAACACGATCACGAGCCCGACCACGGTGAACCCGAACGCCGGACTCGACTGCACATCTGCCCAGTTCATCCTTGCGATCCCACCCACTCGACTGCATCTGCATAAGCGCGCAACATGGTGGCTCCGACACGCTCGTCGCCCAGGTAGACGTCCTCGGCGCCGATCACGTCGGTGACGCCGGCGATCTCGAGCTGTTCGAACACGCGATCGCTGACCGACACGAGTTTGAGTTTGCTGTCGGCGGCTGTGAGAGCGATGGCGTAGCGACGCAGGACGTCCATGAACGTCGTGCCGACGTCGGTGCGACCTCGCAGGCGGAGGATGACCACCGACCCCGATGAACCGGCATCGACCTTCGGCAGCATCGTTTCGATCATTGGGGCTGCAGCGAAGAACAGGCTCCCGTACGGCTGGAGCACGACGACCTCGCCGGCTGGGAGCACGGTGGGCGGATCGACCTCGGCGAGCTGGCCGTCGTCGTCGAGGATCTGGCGACGGAGGGTGACCTTGTTGGACTGGCGAACGACGTGGAGCACGATCGAGAGACCGACACCGATGAGCACGGCGTACTGGAGTGGCAGCAGGATCGTGAGGCCGAACGTGACTGCCATCACCACTCTCTGCATCATCCCGGTCATCCACACCGACCGGAGATTCGCCGGCTTGACCGTCCGGATGCCGATGAGCATCAGCAGCCCGGCGAGCGCCGGCATGGCGATGTTGCCGACGACTCCGCCGAATGCAACGATCACCACGCCCATGACGATGGCCGCGACGAACAGTGACAGCCTGGATCTCGCGCCTGCCTCTTTGTTCAACGCCGATGCTGACACCGATCCACCGACCGGCATGCCTTGCAGCACACCCGCCGCCACGTTGGCCGCGCCCTGACCCACGAAGTCGCGTGACGCGTCGGGGTAGGAGCCGTCGGGGTTCGGGAAGCTGGCCGAGATGCCCGCCCCCTGGACCAGCCCGACGAAGGCGAGCGCCACGGCCGGCAGGATGAGGGCGGGCACCAGTCTCAGCAGCGGCAGCTCGGGTGTCGGGAGGGAATCGAGGACGATGCCCAGATCGCTCAAGGTCGCCACCTGGCTCCAGTTGCCGATGTAGGCCGCTGCTGATGTCGCGAAGACCGCGACGACCAATCCCATCGCACCCAGTCGGGTGCGATCGAGCAGCACGATGAGCGCGATGGTGGCGAGTCCGACTGCCAGTGTGGGGCCGTTGAGTCGGTCAGGTCGCAAGACGGTGCCGAGGGCGCGGACCACACGGTTGGAGCCTTCTGCGCTGTAGCCGGTCAGGTTGGCCAGCTGGCCGAGCACGATGTTGACACCGACCGCATTGATGAACCCGACCATCACGGCGTTGGAGACGAAGCGCAGCACCGATCCCAGTCGCAGCAACCCGGCGACCAACATCACGGCGCCGGTCAGCAACGAGAGCGTCGCCAGGGCGCGAGAGGCGTCGTCGCCGCGCAGGCCGGGGACATCGGCGATGACCATCGCCATCGCTCCGGTGCCCTGCACGGCCATGAACGCCGAGCTGGTCAGGAGCGCTCCGGTGGCGGTCCCGACCATGTAGCCGTAGAGACCCGCCATCGGATTGAGCCCGGCCAGCAGCCCGGTGGCGAGCCCATCGGGCACCGACTGGACACCGAGCACCACCCCAGACGTGACATCGTGACGTGATGCTCGTGGCATGAAGGAACGGCCGAACACGGTCGAACGCCGTGTGCTCAGGACAGCAGCCTCGCCTTCTGCTGGGCGAACTCGGCGTCGGTGATCACACCCTGCTGCTGCAGAGCGACGAGCTTGGTCAACTCATCAGCGGTGCTCCCCGACGAAACGGTCCGCTTGATGTAGGACTGGAACGCCGCCTCGTGCGCTGCGGCCTGCTCGATGTCACGGTCGGTCATCGAGCCGCCTCGCACGATCAGGTACAGCAGGACGCCGAGCCAGGGCAGCACGACCACGAACAACGCCCAGAACGCCTTCTTCGCGCCACCGATGTCGCCGCTGCGGAAGATGTCGACGATCACCCGGAACACCAGCAGGATCCAGGCGACCCACAAGAACCACCACATCAACGTCCAGAACATGCCGAGCAGTGGATAGTCGTACGCAATCACGGTGAAGCACTCTCCTTGTTGGGTTTCTTGGCGTTCTCGGTAGCTCTCGAACTCACGGTGACGGGACCGCCGGAGTGACCGTGATCGGTGTGCCGGTGCCCGACAGACGGCCGATCAGCGGCGCGGACGGCAAGAGGACGAGGAGCGACACGACCGAGCCGACCAGCACGAAGGTCAACGTCTGGGTGCCGGGGAAGTTCTGCGTGGCGACCACCAGGGCGGCGGACAGGTTGCGCTGCCCCGTTCCCAACGCCACGACGCTTCGGGTGCCCGGATCGCGACCTCCGACCGCCCATCCCACCGCACACGACACCACGACGAGGCCCACGATGGCGATGAACCCCCGGGTTCCCACCAGATCGAGGGCGTTCTCGACGTTGAGTCCGAGCGCGACGACCACCAGCACGATGACGGCCACGCTCGACGTCTTGGCGAGCAAGGGCTGGTACTCCGCGGCCACGTCCGGCCAGTTGGCACGCACCGCCAGCGCGATCGCCAACGGCACGAGCATCAGCACCACGAGTGACTTCGCGATCGACCACGCACCGATCGACACGCCCTCGAGCAGCCAGGGCAGCATGAGCGGCAGGAAGATCACGGTAGCCACCATGAGCACGACCATGAGCCCGACCGCGAAGGCGATGTCTCCGTTCGCGCCCTGTACCAACTTGGGCAGGAACGGCGCACCAGCAGCCAGACCGATGATGAGGAGACCGTCCCTCAACTGAGGATCGAGCGACAAGCCCTCGGCGATCCCGAGCGCCGCCAGCGGCACCACCACGAAGTTGACGGCCAGCGCCCCCACGACGATCGGCCACCGCCGCAACGGCTCGAGGATCATCGGGACCGTCAAACTCAGGCCCATGGCGACCATACTGGTCACCACGAACGCGACCCCCGACAGCTTGGCGATGATCTCGAGCAACTGGGTGGCGGTCACGCTCGGCTGCGCTTCCCACCCTCAGGGGGTGACGATGCTGAAGTCGGGGTCGACGGGCCCGAGGAGCCCCACGAGGTTCGCCATGGCGGACGGGTCGCCGTCGATCGTGACGGTGCCGTCGCCGAGTGCTGCCGCCAGATCGACCTGCCCGATGACGACACCGATGAGCGAGCGCCGACTGAGGGTGAATCGGGTGATGTCGGCTGGCGCCTCCGTGACGGTGCGGTGGTGGAGCACACCGTTGCGCAGCTCGACGACGTAGGTGGTGTCTTCGTCGGTGATCGTCCACGCGGTCACGATGTGCTCGTCCCACGCCCGCGGTCCGTCGACCCGGACGGCGATGCTGTCGAAGACCTGCGACACGCTGAGGGAGTAGGCGATGTCGGGTGACGTGGTGGCTGGTGTGCCGAAGTTGCCCGACCTGAGCTCGGCAGCGCCGGCGAGGTAGGCGTTGCGCCAGGTGCCGTTCTCGGCGCCGAAGCCGAGTTGCTCGAGCGCGTCGGCGAGCACCGTGCGGGCCTGGTCGTCGGTGTCGTCGGCGAAGACGAGGTGCTTGCCGACTTCTGCGCACCAGCGGTAGTCGCCGTCGTCCCACGCCTGCCGGGCCACCGCGAGCGCACGGTCCCGGCCACCCATGGCTGCCACGTACCGCTCGGCCACCTGCTCGGGCGGATGCGGCCACAGGTTCGCCGGGTTCGCGTCGTACCAGCCCATGTAGCGCTGGTAGATCGCCTTCACGTTGTGGCTCACCGAGCCGTAGTAGCCGTGGGTGTGCCACTGCTGGGCGAGCGCCGGCGGCGTCTCGAGCAGCTCGGCGATCTCGGCGCCGGTGTAGCCCTGGTTGATCATGCGCAGCGTCTGGTCGTGCAGGTACAGGTACATGTCGCGCTGCATCGCGAGGAACTCGACGGCGCGTTCGCGGCCCCAGGTGGGCCAGTGGTGCGAGGCGAACACCAGGTCGAGGTCGTCTCCGAACAACGAGATCGTCTCGGTGAGGTAGTGCGCCCACGCATGGGCGTCGCGCACGACCGCACCGCGGATGGTGAGGACGTTGTGCAGCGTGTGCGAGGTGTTCTCCGCCGTGCACAAGGCGCGGTGTTGCGGGAAGAAGAAGTTCATCTCCGCGGGCGCCTCGGTACCAGGTGTCATCTGGAACACGATCTCCACGCCGTCGACCGTCAGCGTCTGTCCGGTGTGGGTGATGTCGATGGTCGGGGCGATCAATGAGACCGTGCCGGTCGAGGTCGTCTGACCCAACCCGGCACCGATCTGCCCTGACGGTCCACGCTCGAGGGCGGCGCCGTACATGTAGCCCGAACGGCGCAGCATCGCCGTGCCGGCGAAGACGTTCTCGGCCACGGCGTGGTGCATGAACCCCTCGGGCGCGATGACGTCGACCTCGCCGGCGTCCACCTGCTCGTCGGTGATGATGCCCTTCACGCCGCCGAAGTGATCCGCGTGGGAATGGGTATAGATCATGGCCTTCACCGGCCGCTCACCGCGATGCTCGCAGTACAGGGCGAACGCCGCAGCAGCGGTCTCGGAGCTGATCAGCGGGTCGATCACGATGACTCCGGTGTCACCCTCGACGACGCTCATGACCGACAGGTCGTACCCGCGCAGCTGGTAGATGCCGGGCGTCACCTCGAACAGCCCGTCCTCGATCAGCAACTGCCCCTGACGCCACAGGCTCGGGTTCGCCGTGTCCGGAGCGTCGGTTTCGCGCATGAAGTCGTAGGCATCGAGATCCCACACGACCCGACCATCCGCGGCCCGCACCTGCCGGTCGGTCGACCGGCCGATGAATCCCCTGCGGGCGTCGTCGAAATCCTGCCGATCGTGCATCGGCAGCGCCGCCGCCATCGCATCGATGGCTGCACGGGTTGCCGGGGTCGCTGTCGGCTCGGTCACGGGACTCTCCTCTGGGTGATGTGAACTCGAGTGTCCACGGCCGGCTGCAGCCGACGGCTCCCCCGAAGGGGGTGATTCAGCGGCCTCCCAGCGCACGCAGCACGGTGAGACGTAGCACGGTGAGATCGAGCACGGCGTACACCAGCACCGGAACGCTGAGGCGGGTCAACGGCGTCAGTCGATCGGTGTCCGGACGAGACCGGGCATGGTGCCCTCGGCGCGCCAGCCGGCCAGGATGTCCCGGAACTTCACGGCGCTGTCCATGAAGGCGCCCGGGCGGCCACCGCTCGCGTCGGGCATCTGGAGCTCGCCGTTCAGGTAGCCGGGCGTGCACCCGATGAAATAGGTGGCGTACGGACCGAGCGTGCTGGCGATCACCTGATACCAGTCCTCCTCGGCGGCCACCTCGGGCTGCACGATGACGTTCTCATCGAGTGCCCTCTTGATGACCCACGCAGTGTGCTCGGCTGCCTTGGTGGAGGCGTAGGCGATGTTGATGTGCTGGCCCGCCTGGATATGGCCGTTCATGCACAGGTTCGGGAACCCGTGCGTGAACACCCCGTGCAGCGTGTACGGACCGTGCCGCCAGGCATCGGACATGGAGATGCCACCCTCACCGATCGGGTCGAAGCCGAGGCGGTGGGTGTAGAAGGTGGTGGGCGCGTCGAAGCCGGTGGCGTAGACGATGAAGTCGAGTTCGTACTCGGTGTCACCGACCACGATGCCTTTGTCGGTGATGCGGTCCACGCCACGGCCGTCGGTGTCCACCAAGGTGACGTTGTCGCGGTTGAACGCCGGGAGGTACTCGTCGTGGAAGCAGGGGCGCTTGCAGCTGACGCCGTACCACGGCTTGAGCTTCTCGGCGGTCTCCTGGTCCTCCACGATGTCGGTGATGCGCTGGCGCACCTTCTCCATCAGTTCGAAGTCGAGCAGCTTGAGCTCGGCCGCCTCCTGCTCGTCCTCCGGATCCTTCTTCACATCCACGGCGAACATCTCGGTCCAGCCGTCCTGGACGAGGTCCATCGGCGGGTTGGCGCCGGTGGTCATCTCGACGAAGTTCGCCATCCGCTCCTCGTGCCAGCCCGGCTTCGAGGTCATCTCGGCGAACCACGCGGGGTCGGTGTCACGCTGGTTGCGGGGGCTGACGGACGATGGAGTGCGCTGGAAGACGTAGACGTGCTCGGCGTCCTGGGCGAGCTTGGGTACGGCCTGCACCGCGGTGGCCCCGGTACCGATGATGCCGACCACCTTGTCGCGGAGCTTGTCCATCGGTTCCTCGGGACCGCCGCCGGTATACCGGTAGTCCCAGCGGCTCGTGTGGAACGAGTGGCCTTGGAAGTCTTCGATACCGGGGATCGCGGGCAGCTTCGCTTTGTGGAGCACGCCGCCACAGATCACGACGAAGCGGGCCGACAACTCGTCGCCGCGCGTGGTGGTGACCAGCCAGCGTTTGGTGTCCTCGTTCCACTCCATGCCCGTGCAGTCGGTCTGGAACAGGGCGTGCGGGTACATGTCGAACTTGCGGCCGAGCATCTGGGCGTACTCGAAGATCTCGTGGGCGTGGGCGTACTTGTGCTTCGGCATGTACCCCACCTCCTCGAGGAGCGGGAGGTAGACGTAGGACTCGACGTCGCACATGCAGCCCGGGTAGCGGTTCCAGTACCAGGTACCGCCGAAGTCCCCGGCCTTGTCGATCATGCGGTACGAGGAGACGCCCTGTTTGGTGAGGTATGCGGCTGTCGTCATACCGGCCCAGCCGGTCCCGACGATCACCACGTCGGTCTCTTCGACCACCGGGGCCCGTGTGAAGCCCGGCTCGACGAAGGGATCGGCGTCGAAATCCTTGTCGAGGTCCCGGAGTGAGCGGTACTGGCGCACGCCGGTGGTGAGTCGTTTGATCCGCTCTTGTTCGTACCGGCGTTCCAGCTCTTCGGGGGAGAACGTCGGAATCTCGTTGCCTGTCACAGGTTTCGTCCCTCCAGAATCGCATTGTCGGGACGAAGCTACCGTTCGGGCACCTGCCGACGGTCTACCCGGCGTGTCATCGGGCCGACACCCAGCGCTCGCTGGCGCTCACGGCGCCGTGGCGGGGGCGAGGAGCTCGACGGTGCCGCGGCGACCGTCGACACGGATCCGGTCACCGGTTCGCGCCCGGGCGCGCAGGCCGGCCACGTTGGTGACCGATGGCAACCCGAGCTCGCGTAGCAGGATCGAGCCGTGGGAGAGGTCGCCGCCGATCTCGACCGCCACCCCGGCCACCAGACCGAACGAGGCCATCCAGCCCGGCTCGACGCTCGGCGCCACCAGCACGGTGGTGGCCGGATCGAAGCCGTCGGGCAACTCGTGGGCCGGCTCGTCGAGCACCCAGGCCACTCCCTCGACGCTGCGAGCGACCAGACCGATCCCACCCAGCACCGACGAGGTCGCGCCATCGGGTCCGCCATCGGCCACCGGGTCGAGCGGGCCGAAGCGTCGAACCACCTCGGGGATCGGGCGGGCCCGCCGCGCGTCCTGCTCCGCACGGCGCTGCGCGAGCAGTTCGGGTGTCGGGAGCTCACCGCGGTCGAGCGCGACGACTTCGTCGATGTCGAGCAGCCACAGTTCGTCGTCTGCGACCCCCGCATCGGCGGCGAGACGGAGCAGGTCCCGCCGGATCGCCAGGAACGAGCGCATCGCGTCGGCGCGGAACTGCTCGCGGGCCGCCATCGGCCGGCGAGCCAGCAGCCACAGCGGCCAGGTCAGCCGCCCCCGCGCCGTGCGGCGGGGCGGGGTGGCCCCGGCTCGCTGCGCCCCACCGAGCGCGAGCACCGGTGCCGGGTCCTCGACGTAGCGCGGACGGGCGAGATCTGACTCGTAGATGCCGCGATGGCCGTGCTGCTCGAGCCAGTCGTCGATGCCCATCGACCCCAGATCGGCGAGCATCCGGCTCGTGGCGGTTCGCTGGCGAGCGGCGTGCTCCTCGAGGACGCCGAGCTTGCGCAGTAGGGCGGTCGGCCCGCTCGCAGCGGTGTTGAGCGCGGTCATCCCGTCGACGGTCGTGACGTGTGCGGTGCGAGCGCGACGCACCGCCTCGACGAGATCGGCGGCCGGAGTGGCGACGAGCGCGTCGAGCTCCGCCAACCGGCTCCGGGCGTACCCGAGCGCGCCGAGCTGGGCCAGACCCATGCGAGCGAGCACCGGCGCCCGTCGCACGACTCTCGCCGGACGGGGCCCGGCCGCCACATGGTCGGCCCCACCGATCGAGTCGGTCACCAGCCGGGTGGGCAGCCCCAGCGAACGGACCAGATCAGTCATGAGTGACAGATTGATGAGCGGCCGACCGTCGAACACCTCGATGAACGGGCGATCGGTCGGGAGCGCGGGGTCGAACCGTCGGTAGTACTCGAACAGCTCGCGGGAGCCGGCGGCGATGAGCGAGGTCATGAACACCGATGGTGGATCGGGGAGGATCTCGCGGTGGTTGGCGATGGTGAACACCTCGTCGCGCACCGGCGACACCGTGACCGGGCGCACCTGGAGCAGCCAGCACTGTTCCCCGTCGTCGGCCCACTCGACGTCCCACCCCTCGTCACCGAACACCGCACGCACCTCGCGCAGCAACCGGGCGAGCCGCTGCTGCCACGACGGCCGGCCGCGGTCGGGTCGCTCCCCGGGCCGCAGCCGAGGCAGGGCGATCGACTCGCCGCGCCGCGTGCCACCGACGAGGCCGTCGGCCAGGCCGGTCACCCACTCGACGAGGTCGTCCTCCCAGCCGGGCTCGCTGAACGCCACCCCGGCCACCAGAGCATCGACCATCTCCATCACGAGCACGTCGCGCCGCTCCACCGGCGACCCGGTCACATCGCCCGACTCCCGCACCGTCGCCACCGCGGCGGTGAGCAGCTCGCGGTCGCTGGAGTCCACCCCGAGCACCGTGGCGAACCTGCCGGCGTTCGAGCGGATGTCGCCGTCCTCTGCCGAGAACGCCGACCGCACCGCCACCGGAGCCGCGAGCGGGACGCTCGTCGGGGCTTCGGATCCGTCCGGCACCACCATGGCGGGCGGCACCAGCACCCCAGCGGCCGCTGCCCGGTCGAGGAGCGCGGCCTTCGATCCGACCCGGTCACCGAGCGTCGGCACCAGGCGTCCCGTTGCGAGCCGGGGCAGGTCGACCACAGTGCCGCCGGCGAGCATCTCGGCCCAGCCGGCGATCACCGCCGCGTACCGCTCGGGCTCCTCGACCATCGGGAAGTGACCCCAGCCGGGCACCACGTCGATCACCGACCGTGGCAGCAGCCGGCGATAGTCGTCGACCTGATCGGCGCCCAGCACCCGGTCGTGATCGCCCCACAGCAGCACCGCCGGCACCTCGACCGGCGCCAGTGCGTCCCACCACTCGGGGGTGATGACGTCGAACATGAGCGAGAAGGACTCAGCGCGGGCGTACTCGCCGAGGAACCGGTCGACGTATTCACGGGGCACCGCGGACGAGAAGAATCGGCGACCGACCAGCGGTCGGGTGACCCGTGACGAGATGCCCCACTGGATGGTGCGTCGCACTGCACGGGGTCGCATCAGCCGTGGGAACCAGCGCCGCTCGAGCCGGGTGCCGACCGGGGCGTGGATGATCAGGCCGTCGACCGGGTGACGCTGCACCAGGTCGAGCGCGATCGACCCACCGATGCCGTGGCCGAGCAGCACGAGCGGTCGGGGTAGATCGGCGATCTCACGCCACAGCACCTCGGCGTGATCGGCCATCGTGACCACGCCCGGCTCGGCGGGTCGGCCACCGAACCCGGGTAGCGTCACCGCCTCGAACCGGATCTCCGTCGGCACATGCGGCGCAGCGCGGGCGAACCGGAACCCGCCCCCGCCATTGCCGTGGACGGCCACCAGCGTGACGGTGTGATCGGTCGTGCTCATGCGGGGCTCCGGCGGGGGATCTCGTCGAACCGCGGTCGGTCACCGGCGTAGCGGCCGTCCCATCGCCACGTCACCGATTCGCCGTCGACGACCAGCCAGACCGGCAGCGTCCAGCCGTCGCCGACCTTGCGGCCGATGCGGTGCCCGCGCCGAGCGGCCCGGGCGCCCGCCCGCCACGAACGCAGGCCGAACATCTCGCTCCAGCCGCCACGGGGTACCCCGAGCGCCTCGTAGAGCACCTTGTCGAGATCGGCGATGCCGATCGGTGGCGGCGCGCCGGGGTCGGCGTTCGTGGTGAGGAACGAGCGGGTGGCGTCGGGTGGACTCATGAGGACGAACACGGGGGTGGGGAGCGATGGTTCGCGCACGGCGAGCCGGGTGAGGTCGGCGACGACCTCTCGGGGGAACAGTCAACCGGTATGGCGCAGCAGCACGAGCAGCGTCGGGCCGACAGCCGTCAGATCTCGCAGGGTTCCGACCTCGGCGCCGACCACGTCGATCGCCTGGTCGAGCAGTTCGGGGTCGAGGGAGTACACACCGTCCATCATCCGACGCCGCCGTCCGAGATGCCCAACCGTGCGAGCGGAGTTGGCACGAACCCGCCGATCTCGCCCAGATCCCTCTCGACGCCGTGACACGCACCACTGAACGGGTGCTGTCTCGGGTAGACAATCCGGGGATGTGACACAGGCGTCCCCGACCGGGTAGGGAGATGACGGAGATGCAACGGATCCTCGATCTCGCCTCCTCGCTCGTCGGTCGCCGCCCCGGATGGGTGATCGCGGCGCTCGCCGTCGTCACGGTTCTGCTCGGCGCGGCGGCCACACAGGTCCGCGTCGCGGTCAACATTGCCGAGTTCCAGACGGGCTCCGAGCTGTCCGAGGCGTTCGAACGGGTGACCAGGGAGTTCGGGACACTCGACACGTCGATCACGGTGATCGTCGATGCCGGACAGGGTCGGTCGGTGCTCGACCCCCAGGGCATCCGTCTCGCCGCCGAGCTCGAGCAATCGATCCGCACCTCGGATGCCGCCGACGCGCTCGCTCCGGAGACGGCGCTCTCCCCCGCTGTGCTCAGTTGGGCCGCTCCCGTGCTGCAGGCGCTCGGCGCGCTCGACATCGACGTCGAACAACTCGACGAGCTCGAGCAGATGGGCGTGACCGAGGGTCGGTGGATGTCTGCCCTCGCCGATGTCTTCGACTCGCCAGGGGCCGCCGGCGCCACCGCGCTGCTGTCGGACGACGCCGATCCGGCCGCCGCAGCGGCACGTGGCGGTCAGATGATCGTCCGGCTCGATACGGAGCTCGACGAGGATCAGCGGGCGAACGCCTCCCTCGTGATCGCGTCGGCCCTCGAGCGGGTCGACGCCGGCGCCGTCGAGGTGCTCCCGTTCAACCAGGCACTGCTGACCGACGAGCTCGAGGAGCTGCTGCTCGAGGAGATGCCCGTCCTGCTCGCTGCCACGATCCTCATCATCATGTCGATCCTCACCATGGCGTTCCGTCGGATGAGCGACGTGGCGACGGCGCTCGTCGGCGTGGGGGTCACGCTGGTGTGGCTGTTCGGCCTGGTGGGGTTGCTCGGGCCGGGCATCCTCGGCGTCACCGGCCCGTTCAGCCAGATCGCGATCGCCGTCCCGATCCTGCTCGTCGGTCTCGGCGTCGACTACAGCATTCACCTCACGCTGCGTTACCGCGAGGAGCGCAAACGGGGCCATGACCCCGGCGACGGCGCCTCGATCGCCGTCCGCACGGTGGGGCGGGCGCTGGTGCTCGTCACGCTCACCACGGCCATCGGCTTCCTCGCCAACGTCATCTCCCCGCTGCCACCCATCGTCGACTTCGCCATCTTCACCGCGTCGGGCATCGTGGCGGCGTTGTTGGTGATGGGGTTACTGGTGCCGTCGATGCGCCATCTGCTCGACCGGCGCCGCAGCGCGAAGGATCCACCGGCCGAGCAGCCGGGCCGCGTGGTCGACGCGATGGCCACGGCGGCCGGGGCCAGCGCCCGCTACCCGGTCCCGGTGCTCGGATTCATCGTGGTGCTCGCCGCGTTCGGATTCGTCGCTGCACTCGACCTCGACACCGAGTTCGACCAGGAGCAGTTCATCCCCGACGACACCCGTGTGGCGGCGGTCTTCGCTGCCACCCAGGAACTGTTCGAGGGGGCCGTGGCCGAGCAGACCTGGGTCCTGATCGACGGTGACGCCACCGATCCGGCGCTCGCCGATGCGGTGCTGCGGGCCGAGGAGGAGCTGGGCGAGGTGGAGTTCGTGAGGACCACGAACGGCGATGCCCAGGTGACGTCACCGCCGTCGTTGGTGGCGACACTCGCACGAGCGACCGACGACGCCGGAGCCCCCGCCGGCGCAGCCGGACAGCTCCCCGACGATCTCGATGCCCAGCTGGCAGAACTCGGATGGACCGGTGACGGGTTCACCGACGACGCCGAGGTGGGCGCGCTGTACGACCTGGTGGACGAGTTCCTCGGCGATCAGCTCGCCCAGGTGCTCTCACCCGATCGGACCACGATGCTGATGGTCGTCCAGACGAGTGCCGGCGACGAACACGTCGAGGCGCTCGTGGGTGACCTCGACGCAGCGGTACAGCCGGTGTCGGAGGAGGCCGACGACGTGATCGTGGTGTCCGACGAGTTGTTGTCACTCGAGACGCTCGACGCGCTCACCGCCACGCAGGCGCAGAAGATCCTGTTCACGATCCTCACCGCCGGTGGGCTGCTCGTCATCTACTACGGCGTGGCTCGCCGTCAGCCGATGCTGGGATTCATCGCCCTCGTGCCCACGCTGCTCGCACTGCCGATCGTGTTCGGCGTGATGTGGCTGGTCGGTCTCGGCTTCAACGCCCTCACCGCCACGATCGCCGCGATCGCGATCGGGTTCGGGGTCGACTACGGGATCCACCTCAGCAACCGGTTCGTCGAGGAACGGGAGCGGGCCGACGACGCAACCACGGCGATCCGCAACACCGTCGTGCACACCGGCTCGGCGTTGGTGGCGTCGGCCGCCACCACCGCGGCAGGCTTCGGTGTGTTGGCGTTCTCGGGTATCGAGCCGCTCCGTCAGTTCGGCATCATCACGGCGTTGACCGTTCTGGCCGCTGTGACCACCACGCTGTTCGCCGAGACGAGTGCCCTGGTGCTGTGGGACCGGTTCCGAAGATGAAGCGAGCCGCATGGTCGGCTGGGCGAAGCGCCTGCTCAGCGGCTCACGGCCACCCGGATCTGCTGCACGTCACCTCGTCGTCCGAAGATCGACGCGCTCAGATCGCGACCCAGTCGATCACCAGCGCGACGGAGCGTGCGACCGTCGGTGAGGTCGATCTCGACACCCTCGTCGCCGTCCGTGACCGTGACGACCACGGGTACCTGGCACAACGTCATCCCGAGCGATCCAGCGGGCAGCTCGATCGACAGGTGCTGACCCTCGAGTGACCGGACGGTCCACACCGTCGGAGCCCCGAGCAGCTCTCCGTCGCGGAGGAGCAGTGAATCGAACACCACCTCACCGTCGTCCACCCGCACCCCGAGCTCACGCGGCCGAACCAGGATCTCCTCCTTGACCGCTCCGGTCATGCCGGGTTGCTGGGCGCCGGCGTGTGACGGCGAGTGTGAGTACGGGTCGATCGGCACTGCGCCGAACTCCTCGGCGGTCTTGCAGAATCCGAGCCCGTCGCGAATCCGCCAGTAGGTGTCGCGGAGGCGCTGGATGTCATCGTGATCGTCGCCGCGCTGCACCGCGTCCGCGAACGCCTCCTGGACGGCGAGCAACAGCTTCGTCACCATGTGCCAGTAGACCGAACCGATGCCCTCGTAGGCGTACATCGAACCCGAACGGCCGATGTACGCCCGATGCGCGAAGACCGATTCGTACACCTCGAGGACGGCCTCGAGATCATGCTCGACCAGCGATGCCCAGGGCGCCTGCGCTCCGAGATGTTCGAGCCGGGCCCGGAGGGCCGGAGCTGTCGTGATGTCGGGCGCGAAGCGACATGTCCCGTCGGGATCGGTTCGAATCACCGTCCGGTCGCCGGTCGCCAACAGCTGCGACAACAGCTCGTTGTCGCTGACGACCTGCGCATCGATGACGTTCTTGTCGAGGAACGCGCGAGGCCGGCGCGCCGGTACCAGCAGGAACGTCCCCAGGTCGTCGCGAAGGAGATCGCTGGCGAACAGCGCATCGAGGAGATCGGCCTGTCGGCGAGCGGGCAGTCCCGCTGCGGACAGCGCCGCGACCTGGCCCTCGAGCATCTCCGCGAGTGGCGACACGGTCGCGGTCTCCGAGGTCGGACAGTGGAGGATGTTGTAGGAGTGCACGAGGCCGTCGGTTCGCCAACTCACCCGGATCGTCTCGTCGAGATGTCCGATGGCGAGGTCGCACAGTTCGACGATCGTCACCGGTCGGATGAGACCGACCGCCCCGGAGAGACCCGACGTGTAGATCGCCGAGCGATGATCCGAGGCTGTCCGACCGAGCCGATCCATGACGTCACGGCGGTGCCGGTCGGCGTCAGGACCGTCCACACTCGGTGCCACGGCGAGGATCTCGCGCACCGCGTCGAACCACGAAACGACCTCGGCGGACACCGATGTCTCGCGTCCCTGCTCGTCGACGAGTGAGCGCAGGTGACACAGGTACCGGCGCAGATGGAACAGCGTCACCATCGAGAGCCCGTTGCCGACGAGCGCGTTGTTGGCGTCGTTCCACTCCGGGCGCTGCGTGTTCATCCAGATCCCGCCGCCCGGCACGAAGTTCGAGAGCTTGGCGAGCGCAGGAACGAGCAGCTTCTCCAGCAGTGTCACGACGACGATCCGCCCGCCGGCGTCGACGAGCAGCTTGCCGTCACCACCGAGCTGGCCGACTCGCTCCTCGGTGACCGCGTGGGCGCGATCGTCGAACCTGATCGTCGACTTCGGGTCGCGCAGGAGATCGTCGTAGGCGGCGATGCGGTACGGGACATCGGCGTACGTGTAGGCCGCGCCGTCGAGGCGTCGTGAGATCTCGCCGGGCAGGTGCTGCTCGGTCGCCTCGAGCAGCCTCAACAGGTACACGATCTGATGGTCACCCCAGTAGCCGATGTTCGACCACGGATCGTCGGGGTCGGGCACTTCCCAATCGATCCCGTCGCGCGTGATGCGGTAGGGGTTGTAGCCGTCGGCGGTCGACGCGTTGACGAACAGCGTCACCACGCCGGGGAGGTACTCCGGACAACTCGCGCACAGCGCTTCCCAGTTCTGGAAGAGGTCGCGCCAGTTCCCCTCGTAGTACACGACCGGAGCGCCTGCGTCGTCGGCCACACGGATGGAGAACTGGTTCCACGGCCGGCTCGGGTCGCCGTGGCGCCGCGAGAAGCTGAACGGGAGGTACTCCTCGGTGAGCCGACCGAGATGAACGTCGCCGGTCCGGTCGACGACCGATGCGATCCGGTCCTGCAGTTCTCGTCGCTCGATCCGCTCGGGCAGCGACGCGAGGAACTCGCTGTGACGACCGGCCACGTCGCGGTTGCGCTGCTCGACGAAGTCGACGAGATCTTCGACGTGGATCCGGTAGCCGTCGAGCGGAACACCACCGCGCATGACGTTGTAGGTGACGTTGGCGAGGTGGTGTGCGCAGGCCAGTGGATCGCCCGTGACCTGCGGCGCGTCGGCCCTCGCCATGATCTCGCGGAGTCGCTCCCCGGTCCGACGGGTCGCCTCGACGAGCGCCGTCCCCGGATCGCCCGTACGGAGATCGCGTCGGAGCCCGACGACGTCGTCGTGCGACTGGGTGACGTCGGCGACGATCTCCCACGACCGCTCGGACCCGGCATCGAGTTCGAAGTCGTCGTGCGCCAGATAGGCCCCCGGCACTCCGGTCACCAGCGGTGACGCCAGGAACTCGCCGTCCTCGAATCGAGCGACCGCCGCGGGATCGAGGCTGACCGGCCCGTCGAGACCCGTCGACCAGGCCACGGTCGCCCGGAGCACCTCCTGTGGCTCGGGTCGATCGGAGACCGGTGACTCGAGCGAGTAGACCGCGAGGCGGGTGATCGGGTCGACCAGTTCGCTGCGCTTGTAGGCGTTCGCCAGGTTGCTCAGGCGTTGGTTCAGGGTCGCGTCGAGCCCGTACGGCACCAGGTCGACGAGACCGTCGAGGACGGCGACGCGTACCGGTTCGGTGCGGGTGTTCCGGATGGTCACCGTCCGGATGAACCCGAATCGTTCGGAGGTGCTCCACCGGTACGAGAAATGCACGCCCAGGTCGGCTCGGTGCTCCTCGAACAGCACCGAGTCGCCCACGGTCGATTTCGACAGGAAGCGCCGGGCGCCGGGTGCGGGTCGACCCTCGAACGGGGTCCACAGGACCTCGCCACCGTCGACGCTCACGCGCAGGCGGGTCACGGGTCCGGCCCGGCCGCCGCTCGTATGGAGCCGATCATCGGTGACATACGGGAACAGGGCGTGATCGGCGTCCCCACGTCCGGCGGTGAGGGCTCCGCTGGACGACACGAACATCCACCGGTCGCCGTCGCTGACGAGGCTCATGAGGAACGGGGGCATCCGGTCGACCTCGGCAACGGTGTACCACTGCGCACCGTCGAGCGGTCGCAGTCCGCTGGCGGGAGGCTGCTCGTGACCGTCGGCGGTCATCCGCCGCCGACCCCGTCGGAGATCGGCTGGTACACGCGGACGTAGTCGACGTAGTACTGGATCGGATACTCGAGATCGGGGGCGATGCTGCCGCCGAGGGTCCCCCCGAGGGCGAGGTTGAGGATGAAGAAGAACGGCTGATCGAAGACCCACTCGCGGTCGCCGAGGTCCTCGGGGCCGATCTCGAAGTACATGTCGTCGTCGAAGAAGAAGCGGATCCCCTCGGCGTCCCAGTCGATCGCGAAGATGTGGAAGTCGTCGGCGATGTCGAACTCCTGCCGATTCCACTTGGACCTCCCACCGGCACCGGAGTAGCCGGGACCGTGGATGGTGCCGAGCACGAGATCGGGTTCGCGGCCGACGTACTCCATGATGTCGATCTCGCCGACGTTCGGCCACTGTTTGCTCGGGTCGTCGGACTCGTTGTCGAAGTCGGCACCCAACATCCAGAACGCCGGCCATGTGCCACTTCCGGCCGGAACCTTGATGCGGGCCTCCATCCGGCCGTACTGGAACTCCCGGAGGCCCTGGGTCTTGAGTCGTGCCGACGTGTAGAAGGACCCGTCGTACTCCTCCTCTCGGAGCTCGATGACCAGCAGTCCGTTCTCGATGCGGGCGTTCTCGGGGCGATCGGTGTAGTACTGGGCCTCGCCGTTGCCCCAACCCCAGCCGCCGATGTCGAAGGTCCAGTTCGATCGGTCGATCGTGTCGCCGTCGAACTCGTCGCTCCAGACGAGTTCCATTCCCTCCGGCGGTTCGACCGGGATCGGGTCCGGCGTCGGGATCGTCGCCCCATCGCCCTGGGAGTCGTCGGATCCGCAGGCGCCGACGACGAGCGCGGTCACGAGCACGAGTCGAGCGATGCTGTTCGCGAGGTTCACCACTACCCCTTGACCGCGCCCGACGTGAGCCCGGAGATGATGAAGCGCTGCAGGAACATGAACAGCACCAGCATCGGCATCATCAACATCAGCACGGCGGCGGCGAGCTTGGGCCAGTCGCTGCCGTACACGCCTTCGAAGACGATCAGGCCGCGCGTGATCGGATAGAGCTCGTCGTTGGTGAGGTAGACGGTCGCCAGGATCAGCTCGTTCCAGATCCCGATCGCGTGGATCACCGTCACCGTCGCGATCGCAGGCTTGATCAGTGGGATGAGGATCGACCACACGAACCGGACGTACCCGCAGCCGTCGATCGCCGCCGATTCGTCGAGTTCACGCGGGATCGACTTGATGTAGTTGACGAGGATGATCAGCCCGATCGGGTTGATCAGGAACAGCAGGATGTAGCCCTGTCGGGTGTTGTAGAGACCGAGGTTCAGGATCAACTGGAACTGCGGGATCAGCGCCGGCGGCAGGAACAGCGCCACCACGTACAGCGTGAGCAGGGCGCCGGCACCCCTGACGTACCCGCGGGCGATCGGGAAGGCGACGAAGACCGACATGATCACGAACAACGTCGTGGCGACCCCCGTGTAGATCAGCGAGTTCATCAGGTAGCCCGGGAAGTTGGCGAGCTGCCAGGCTTCGGTGAAGTTGCCCAGTGAGAAACTCTCGGGGAGGCCGGTCGGGTTCCTGAAGAACTCCGGCAGCGACTTGAACGACGCGAAGATCAGGACCAACAGCGGTCCGACGTAGAACGCAGCGAAGAGGAACAGGATCCCGTACGAGATGCCCTTGCGCAGGGCCCGCTTGCGCCGGGCGCGGGGGTCGCGGGGCGGCACCATGCGCTCGATGACGATGTCGGGTTCGGGTTGGTTGTCGATGAGCACGCTCATGCCATGTACTTCCTCTCGCGACGCTTGACGAAGGCATTGGCGGACATGCCGAGCATCAGCACGAGGGCGAACAGCACGATCGACGCTGCGGCGGCATATCCCTGGCGGAACGAGGCGGTGCCGGTCTGGCCGAATGCCTCTGCATAGACGACGTACCCGAGCACTTGCGTGCCGTTCTTGTAGCCGGTGAGGACGAGGAACAACATCCACGCCTGGAGTGAGCCGACGATGTTCAGCAGGAAGTTGGTGTTGACCGCTGGGGTCAGCTGCGGCCACGTGACGTTCCTGAAGAGCTTCCATCCGGTGGCCCCGTCGACCGCCGCCGCCTCGAAGAGGTCGGCCGGAATCGTCTGCATCCCGGCCAGGAAGATGATCATCGTGAAGCCGGCGTTGGCCCAGATCTGCACGACGATCACCCAGTAGAACGCATTGGAGCCGGCCAGGAACTGCGACTCCAGTCCGAGGAAGCCGAAGATCGAGTCCATCGGACCACCGCCTGGCCGCAGGAACAGCTTCCACATCAGACCCTGCACCGCGACGCCGAGGATCACCGGCACGAAGAACATGGTTCGGAAGACCAGGCGGCCCCGTAACTTCTGGTTGACGAGCACCGCCATCAGCAGACCGACACCGAACTGGATCGAGGTCACCAGGACCATGAAGATGAGGGTCCGCCTCAGTGCCGCGAGGTTGTCACGTGATCTGGCGCCTTCGAGGAGGAACTCCTGGTAGTTGGCGAAGCCGACCCAGCCGATCGGGATGCCACGAATGCCCGTCGCATTGGTGAGCGAGTACACGAAGGTGGCCAGCGACGGCCCGACGCCGATCAGCATGTAGAAGCCGAGTCCGGGAATGAGCATCAACCACGGCGCGAGCCGTGCGAATCCTCCTCCTCCGCCGAACAGATTTCGCGTCTTCGCTGCCATCGTCGCCCCCGGCGCTGTCGATGTGAGTTGGGTCGTGCAGGAACCGTCAGGGTGTGGGCTGCCTCGAGCAGCCCACACCCGTTCAGGTCGATGTCACGGTGTTGTCAGAGACCCGACTCGAGGTCGGCCTGGGACTGGTCGGCGGCCTGGACCGGATCGGTGAAGTCGCCGTTGTACAGCCACAGAGCGGCCTGGCTGGCGTTGGCCCACTGGCCCGCACCCTTCGGTCCGACCCACCACTGCTCGAAACCGACCGTGAAGTTCCCCGCCTGGAGGAGCGGCGCAGTCGCCTGACCGAGGGTGTTGTCCAGCGTCGATGTGGGCTGGGTCGGCAGGTAGTTGGTGGCGTTGGCGAACGCGTTGTAGGTGGCCGGCTCGGAGAAGGCGTCGAGGTACGCCATCGCGAGATCCGCGACCGGTGTCTCCGCCGAGACGGCGAACGCCATGTCGTACTTGCCGAACAGGGTCTGGTTGTCGGCAGCATCGTCGCTTCCGGGGAACGGGATGTACGTCCACTCGAAATCGGCGCCATCGTCGATCGGGCCGGCATTCCAGGCGCCCATCGGACCGAAGGCGACATCGCCGACCGTGTAGCGCTGGGCGGCCGAGTCGCCGGTGAGACCGGCGGATTCCGCGTCGAGCAGGGAGGCGTAGGTCGCGTACTTGTCGAACAACTCCTGGCCCTGCTCGTCGTTCCACGCGGCATCACCGGTCCAGAGATCCTGGACGAGGCCCTCCTGGTCGGGGTACAGCGCACCGAGCAGTCCGTAGGAACCGACGAAGACCGGCCATGCGTCCTGGCCGCCGGCGATCATGCACTTGGATCCGGCCGCATCGACGGCATCACAGGCCGAGACCAACTCGTCCCAGGTGGTCGGAACGTCGACGCCGACCTCTGCGAGGAGGTCGAGGTTCACGAACATGCCGCTGTAGATCGTGCGGCCCAGGTTGAGCGAGTACACCGAGCCGTTGAACGATCCGTCTTCGATCGCGGCCTCGTCGTAGTTCTGGACGAATGGCTGGTCGCTGAGGTCCATCAGCAACCCGGCCTCGATCAACTGCTGCCAGTACGGCGTGTCGGCGTCGGTCATGTACGGCTGCACCGGGTTGGCGAAGCCGGTCACGCTGACCGTGGTGACATCGATGTCGTTGGCGTTCAGACGGGTCTGGTTGACGGTGGGGATGTCATCCGCGTTCACGATCGACATGTTGATCGTGACCCCCGGGTTGGCCGCCTCGAACTCGCTGTTGAAGTTCTCCATGAACTCCACGCCCGGCGGGTTCTGGTGGATGAGCACGCGCAGCGTTCCCTGGAGATCCTCTCCCGGGGACTCCTCGGCTGTGGTGTCGTCGGTGGTGGTGTCGTCGGTTGCGGAGTCGTCGATCGCTGTGCCGCCGTCGTCGTCGCCGCCGCATGCAGCAGCGACCAGGACGAGCGCGGTCAGCGCCGCGGTCCATCTCTTGATTCTCATGTCTTGCTCTCCCTTGTGTGTAGGTCCTGTGGGTGGATCGTGTGGGTGGATCGTGTTGGTCGGCGATGTGTGAGAGCGCTCCCAAACTTGGCCGACGGCGGGCGAGGAGCGGCGCTGGATCACGATTCGGCTCGGATCGGCGATCGGGCCGTCGAGGTCCGCTCGATCAACTCGACGGGCAGCACGACCGACGTCGGTGCCTCGACCTCCCCCGAGACGAGCGAGAGGAGCAGCTCGACCGCCCGGGCGGCGGTGTCCGCCACCGGCTGCTCGATCGTCGTGAGCGGCGGCGCGCTGGTGGTCGTCGCACCGAATCCGTCGAAGCCCATGAGGGCGAGGTCGTCGGGAACGGTCACTCCGTGTTCGTGTGCGGCGCGCAGTGCACCGAGTGCCATCGTGTCCGACGCCGCGAAGACGGCGTCGACGCCCCGGTCGAGCAGCACTTGCATCGCGTCGTGACCACTCGGTTCGGAGAAGTCACCCTCGACGAGCAGGTCGGGGTCGAGCGTGCGATCGCGCTCCTGGAGCCCGGCGATGAAGCCCTCGAGACGATCGACGCCCGTGGTGGTGTTGGTCGGCGCGCCGATCACCCCGATGCGGTCCGCACCGATGTCGACCAGATGCCGGGCGGCCTGGCGCGCTCCGTCACGGTTGTCGACATCGACGTAGCTCACCTGGTGCAGGTCGGGGCGACCGACCATGACGAGTGGGATCTGGCGCGATGTCATCCGCTCGACGAGCGGGTCACCCATGCGAGTCGCCGTGATGATGACGCCGTCGATGAAGCCGGACTCGACCACTCTCGGGTAGAGCTCGCGCTCTTCGTCCTCGTTCTGGGCGAGGAACAACGAGAGCGTGACCCCAGCCCGGTTGCTGCCGAAGGTGACGCCCTGGATGAGCCGAGCGAAGTAGGGATCCTCGAAGAGACTGTGGACCCGGCTGGGGATCACGAGACCGATGACACCCGTACGGTTCGACACGAGCGAGCGCGCTGCCGCGTTCGGCGTGTAGCCGGTCTCGCGGATCACGGCCTCGACGCGCTCGCGCACCTCGGGCCGAACACTGGGTTCGCCGTTGACCACTCTCGACACCGTCGAACGCGAGACCCCGGCCATGCGGCCGATGTCCTCGAGCTTCAATCGCACGCCGCACCCCCTTGCCCAGCGAGTCTGGGAGCGCTCTCGGGAGCGCTCCCAAAGCCACCGTACGCTCCGTGGAGGTCGGCGTCAAGACGGAATTCGGCCGCGGTGGTGGCCGATCCCGGCTCGACATCCCCAGGTCACCACGCCAGTGCCGGTCGGGTAGAGTGGCCCGCACTGGGAGCGCTCCCAGTGACGTGGGGCGCTCAGCCGAGACGATGGGGGAACCAGAGATGCTCCAGACCTGGCTCTACGTGGGGTGCTACACGACAGCCACGACCACGGGCATCCACGTCTTCGACGCGTCCGACCCCGAGGGTCGCCTCGAGCACCGGTCGCAGGTCGACGACATCACCCACGCATCGTTCCTCGCCGTGAGCGCCGGGCGTGACACCGTGTACGCCGTCAGCGAGACCGCCGACCGCGGCCGAGTGATCGCGTATCGCCGGTCGGCGGCCGACGGATCGCTCGAACGTCTCGACGAATCCGCCAGCCACGGTTCCTCACCGTGCCACGTCAGCGTCGACGGCGACCACGTCCACGTCGCGAACTACGGCTCCGGCACCGTCGCGTCGTATCTCGTCGGCGACGACGGCAGGTTCGCGCGACTCGTCGCGACTCGACAGCACGACGGCTCCGGGCCGCACCCACGCCAAGCTGGGCCGCACGCCCACTGTGTCCGGGCGGCGCCCGGCGGGAACTCGGTGTACGCCACCGACCTCGGCACCGATCGCATCATGCGCTATGTCCACGAAGTATCGGACGAAGATGCCGCGATGTCACTCGCCGACGAGACCGTCATGACCCCGGGAGCCGGACCGCGCCACATCGCGTTCCACCCCGATCGCCCGGTCGCGTACGTGGTGTGCGAACTCGACAACCAACTCGTCGCGCTCGATGTCGACGACAAGGGACGGCTGCGCCAGCGCCACGCAGTGTCGACACTCCCTGCTGGGTTCACCGGCGCATCCACCGCAGCGGAGGTCGCCGTTCATCCCGACGGTCACCGTGTGTACGTCTCCAACCGCGGACACGACAGCATCGCCACCTTCGCGGTCGACCGACCCGACGATCCACCGAAGCTGCTCGAGCACGTGCCGTGCGGCGGTCGGACGCCACGACATTTCGCGGTCCATCCCAGCGGCCGATCCCTCCTGGTCGCCAACCAGGACAGCGACTCCCTGGTCTCGTTCGCGCTCGACGACCACGCGATACCCCACCGGGCAGAACCCGTCGCCGTCGTCTCGCAACCGGTCTGCGTCGTGTTCGTCGAGGCCGAACGATGACACCGCCGACACCGCGTGTGCTGGTGACCGGTGCCGCAGGCCGGCTCGGGAGCACCGTCGCCTCGCTCTTCCACACCGAAGGCTTCGACATGCTCGCGACCGATGTGGTCGACGTCCACGACGTCCCGTACCGGTTCGAGCGAGCGGATCTCCTCGACCACGATGCCGTCTCCGCACTGCTCGACCACATCGAGGTGGTCCTGCACATCGGCAACCACCCTGGCATCGGGCCCCGGGCACCACAGCTGGTGTTCAACGAGAACATCGCGATGAACGAGAACGTCTTCCAGGGTGCAGCCGAACACGGCGTCGCGAGGATCCTGTTCGCCAGCACGATCCAGCTGATCGGCTCACATGTCGACGAGCGCACGGTGGTCGAGCCCCCTGCCCCACCGACGTTCCCGCTCAGCGGCCACACACCTCCGACCCCGTCGAACGTGTACGCACTCAGCAAGACGGTCAGTGAGACCATGCTGCGCTACTACGCCGATCGGTGCGGGATCCAGTGCACGTCGTTGCGCCTGCCGCTGCTGCACCACCACCAGGACTCGATCCTGGTCGACTCAGGAGGAGAGCGGCCCGACGACATCACCGAAGGATTCACCGGTCTCACCTACGACGATGCCGCGTCACTCTTCCTGTCCGTCGTGAACACCGACCTCACCGGCTTTCGCATCTTCATGGCAGGAACCGCGCACCGACACCGCCACCTCCCGCTGCCCGAACTGATCCGCACGTACTACCCCGAACTCGCACCCGACACGCCGGACCTGGTCGACCTCACGGCGGTCACACGCGACACCGGGTGGCGGCTGGGTCCCGGATACCGACGACCGACCGACGGCCGACACACCGACTCACCAGGAGCCTGAGCGCATGACCCGACCCACCACCATCGAAGACGTCGAGATCATCCTCACCCAACCCGGCCGCGCCCGGCTGGCGATCGTCAAGGTGACCACCTCCGAACCCGGTCTGTACGGCGTCGGATGCGCGACCTTCACCCAGCGGATCCATGCCGTCGCCGCCGCGCTCGAACACCACCTCGAGCCGTTCCTGATCGGACGCGACGTCTCCCGGATCGAGGAGATCTGGCAGATGTCGATGGTTCACGGGTACTGGCGCAACGGCCCCGTCCTGAACAACGCGATCTCCGGCGTGGACCAAGCGCTGTGGGACATCAAGGGCAAGCAGGCCGGAATGCCGGTGTACGACCTGCTGGGAGGCAGGTCGCGCGAGGGCGCACACGTCTACGTGCACGCCGACGGGCCCGACCCGGCAGCGGTGGCGGGTCAGGCGGTCGAGTTCGCCGATGCCGGCTTCCGATTCGTGCGCATCCAGCAGGGTCTCTACGGCGGCAACACCGCCGAGGCCGCTCGACCACGGGGCGCGCCCGCCGGTGCGTACTTCGACCCCCGCCGGTACCAACGCGACACGCTGGCGATGATCGAGCACGTACGCGACGTCGTCGGCCCGGAACTCGAACTGCTCCACGACGTGCACGAGCGGCTCCCACCCGCCGACGCGGTGCGATTCGCCAAGGACGTCGAGCCGGCACGACTGTTCTTCCTCGAGGATCTCCTCGCGCCCGAGGACCTCCACTGGTTCGAGCGGGTCAGAGCGCAGTGTGCGACACCGCTCGCCATGGGTGAGTTGTTCAACCACCCGCTCGAGTGGCGAACGGTGATGGAGCGACGTCTGGTCGACTTCATCCGCATGCACGTCAGCCAGATGGGCGGCATCACGCCGGCGCGCAAGGCTGCCGACATGGCCCATGCGTACGGCATCCGGACGGCGTGGCACGGACCACCCGACACCTCACCGGTCGGCCACGCCGCCAACCTCCACCTCGATCTGTGGGCACCTGCGTTCGGCGTCCAGGAGTGGTACCGGCCCTCGGAGCTCGAGTACGAGATGTTCCCGGGACTCCCGGTCGTCGAGAACGGCTACCTCTACCCGAACGAGCTGCCCGGGCTCGGGATCGACATCGACGAACGCCTCGCCCGTGAACATCCGGTCGCCGACATCGTCGAGGAGTGGACCCAGGCCCGGCTCCCTGACGGATCAGCCACGCGGCCATGAGCGCGGAGTCGTCATCCGACGCACGCCACCCGACCGAGAGTGTCCTCGACGTGATGGGCCGCATCCGGGTGGTCCCGGTGCTGACGGTCGCCGAACCGAGCGACGCTGTCCACCTCGTGCGCGCCCTCGTCGAGGGCGGGCTGCCGGTGATCGAGATCACACTTCGCACCCCGACCGGGCTCGAGGCGATCCGCCGCTCGGGGCTCGAGGTGCCGTCGGCGGTCGTCGGCGCCGGTTCGGTCACGTCGAGAGCGCGTGCGGCCGAGGCCATCGACGCCGGTGCACGTTTCGTGGTGTCACCGGGCCTCGACGACGGCGTGATCGACGCCGCGGCGAGCGCATCGATCCCCATCCTGCCGGGCATCGCCACCGCGAGCGAGCTGCTCCGAGCGGTCGACGCCGGTCTGACCGCGGTGAAGCTGTTCCCCGCCGAACAGCTCGGCGGCCCGGCAGTGATCCGGGCCTTCGCCGCGGTCTGGCCCGATGTCCGATTCATGCCGACCGGCGGCGTCACGGCCGAATCGGCGCCCTCCTATCTCGCGCTGAGCCAGGTCCTCGCCGTGGGAGGATCGTGGATGGTGAACACCGCAGCCGTCGCCGCACGGGACTGGGCATCGGTGACCCGCGACGCCTCCGCGGCGGCCGAGTTGGGGGTGTCGGCGCGATGAACGGCGTCCTGGCGACTCGACCGTCGAACGAGTGCCGGTTCGACGTCGTGAGCCTCGGCGAGGTGATGGTGCGGTTCGACCCCGGTGAGGGCCGCGTCCGGACGGCCCGAACGTTCCAGGTGTCCGAAGGAGGCGGTGAGTACAACGTCGGCCGGTCGTTGCGACGCGTGTTCGGACATCGCGTGGCAACGGTCACCGCGCTCGGCGACAACGAGGTCGGACGACTGCTCGAGGACCTCCTGCTCCAGGGCGGAACACACCTGGACCACGTCGTGTGGAAGACCACCGACGACGTCGGGCGGGAGCATCGGACACCACTGAACTTCACCGAACGCGGCTTCGGGGCCCGAGCCCCACGCGGCGTGTACGACCGTGCGCACTCGGCCACGGCGTCGATGTCGCCCGACGACGTCGACTGGGAACATCTCTTCGGCAACCTCGGTGTTCGGTGGCTCCACACCGGCGGGATCTTCGCCGGTCTGTCCACCTCGACGTTCCGAACCGCCCAGGTCGCGATCGAAACGGCTCGGCGGCACGGCACGGTGGTGTCGTACGACGTCAACTACCGACCGAGTCTCTGGCGGGCGTCCGGCGGACCGGAAGCCCACCGGCAGCTCACGACCGATCTCGTCGACCACGTCGACGTCCTGTTCGGCATCGACCCCGATGCGTTCGACGACGAGGTGGAACACTTCCGCACCGCGTCGTCGTCCCTCGCGGTCGTGGCGAGCACGCGTCGCACCGTGACATCGGCCTCGGTGCAGGACTGGACCGGTACGGCGTGGTCGACAGACACCGGGCGGCTCGACGGGGCGATGCATCGGCAACTCCAGGTGCTCGACCGCGTGGGCAGCGGTGACGGGTTCGCCGCCGGTGTCATCCACGGGCTGCTCACCGGCCGGACGCTTGCCGAGTCGCTCGATCTCGGCATCGCTCACGGAGCGCTCGTCATGACGACGCCGGGTGACACCTCGTCGGTCAGTGCCGATGACGTCGACCAACTCGCAACCGGTGGCGCCGCCGGTGTCGTCAGGTAGCGGATCTCGCGGTGCTCGACGCTCCCGGTGGACTCGTGCCCCGTCGCGCTCGCCGTGGTGGAGCCTGCGACATCCCACTCCCTCCCGTGAGTTGCTGCGTTCGGGCGACCTACCCGTGCTTCTGTCGCGCCCGGTGCTGAGCGGTATGGGTACGGCTGGCACACCGCTGGTCGGCACAGAACCGGCGTGACCGGTTGCGGGTGGCGTCGTAGAAGAGGTGGTCGCAGTGGTCGGCGCTGCAGACACCGAACCGGTCGGTGCCGTGATCGACCAGCTCCTGGGCGATCGCCATGAGCACGTCGGCCACTACTTGATCATCGAAGGTGGACGACGATCTCGTCCAGTGGATGTGCAGCGGCGCGCCGTGATGGGCGATCAACGATGGCTCGACGTCGATCGATCCGAGGGCCCCGTTGACCCAGCGCACGGCATCGTCCACCTCGCCGTCCGGCAGGGTCCGCAGCAACGGGAGCAGTTCCTGCATCCGCTGCTCGACTCGGCGAACCGATGCGGCTGACGCGTCGGGGGCCCGGGTGAAGCCGTGATCAACCAGTATCCGTCTGAGGTCGACCCCGGCCTCGGCGGCGCTCTCGGCGTCGGTCGCGTCGATCAGTGCGTTGGCGATGTCGATGGTGGCCTCGAGTGTGAGGCGGACCTCTTCGTCATGGTGACCCGACGTGACGTACACGACACCGATCGTACCGACCACCCCGAGTGTAAGGTGCTAATCTCATATAGCTCCTGACACGCTCGACTCGAACTCGCCGGAACCGATCACCCGTGAATCTCGTCCTCACCCTCATCGCCGTCACCGCCACCATCGTGGGCTCTGGCATGGCCCTGCCCCAGGCTCGGCATCTCGCGCGTACCCGACGGGTCGACGGCGTGTCCGCCACATGGATCGGCGTGAGCATCGCCATCAACGGATGGTGGATCGCCTACGCGATCGCGGCCCAGGTGTGGGTGTTGCTACCGGTGTCGATCATCTCGGTCGTGCTCTACGGCACGATCGGGATCTTCTTCGGGCGCGAGGTCGGCCGCGGTGCGATCCCAGGGTTGCTGGTGGGCGGACTGGGTCTCGGGATGGTGCCCCTGCCGTTCCTGCTGGCGGGCGGGTGGGCAGTGGCCGGTGTGGTCGTGGGCCTGTGCTACGGGTTGCAGCTGGTTCCGGCCGTGGGCGCGGCGTACCGGAGCCGTGTGTTGGCGGGGATCTCGCCGGGCACCTGGATCATCGCCTGGGTCGAGTCGATGCTGTGGCTGGGGTACGGGCTCGGCGTGCTCGACGCCGCGCTCATCGCCGGCGGTGCCGTCGGTGCCGTCATGTCGGCAGCGATCCTCGTGCGCCTGGCCGTGACCGGTCACCGCCCGCTCCGGGCAGTGCGCGTGCCCGCTCGCTTCGCCCTCGCCCGCTGAGCGGGACGCTCCCGCCCGACTCTGGGCTGCAGTCCCGTGAGCTGGTTCACGGAGCTGCAGCCCAGACTCGATCGGACCCATCGCACCGGCGGGGCGTACCGTGCTGCCGTGACCGCCGAACTCACCGAACCCCTGCGGGTCGGTGCCACCGCACTCCCACTGTCGAACCGTCCACCGCTGCGAGAACTCTGGCGGCGTGCCGGTCGGCACCGTCCGCGCATGGTGTTCGCCGGCAGCATGTCGGTGCTCAACAAGGCATGTGACATCGCACCCGAGTTGCTCATCGGTGCCGCCGTCGACGTGGTCGTGAACGAGGAGCGTTCGCTGGTCGGTCGGGTGATCGGCAGTGACGACCGCTTCACGCAACTCTGGTTCCTGGCGTTCGTGACCGTGATCGCGTGGGTGGCCGAGTCGCTCAGCCAGTACGTCGCCCACGTCACCTGGCGGAACCTGGCCCAGCAGATCGAGCACGAGACCCGCGTCGAGACCTACCGCCACGTGCAGTCGCTCGAGGTCGGCGCCTTCGAGGACCACTCGTCGGGTGGCGTGATGACCGTGCTCAACGACGACGTCAACCAGCTCGAGCGGTTCCTCGACGTGGGCGCCGACGAGATCATCGTGACGATCGCGAACGTGGTGTTCGTCGGGATCACGTTCGCCATCATCTCGCCCCAGCTCACCCTGCTCGCCTTCGCCCCGATCCCGGTGATCGTCGCTGGATCGCTGCTGTACCAGCGTCGCCTCCAACCCCGCTATGCCGCGGTCCGCGGCGCGGCCGGCCGCATCGCCGACACCCTGTCGAACAGCCTCGGTGGCATGTCGACCATCAAGGCGTTCAGCGGCGAGGAGCGCGAGGCGCGCCGGGTCGAGGCCGACAGCGAGTACTACCGCGAGGTCAACCGGCGCGCCATCGCTCTCTCGAGCGCCTTCATCCCGCTGATCCGCATGGCCATCCTGGCGGGGTTCATGATGACCCTGGTGGTGGGTGGCCGTGCCACCCTGCGGGGTGAGCTGGCCGTCGGACTGTTCTCGGTGCTCGTGTTCATGACGCAACGGCTCCTCTGGCCGCTCACCCGACTCGGCGAAGTGCTCGACCTCTACCAGCGGGCGATGGCCTCGTGCCGTCGAATCTTCGGGCTGCTCGAGATGGAACCCGAGATCGTGCCCGGCTCCGCTCAGCTCCCGCTGCCGGTCCGCGGCGAGGTGCGGTTCGACCGGGTCTCGTTCGCTTACGGCGGTGGACGACCCGTCCTCGAGGATTTCGACCTCCACGTGCCGGCCGGTGAGACCCACGCGATCGTGGGGGCGACCGGCGCCGGGAAGTCGACCGTCGTGAAGCTGCTGTTGCGGCTGTACGAGCCGACCGGTGGTCGCATCACGCTCGACGGGACACCGATCGACACCCTCACGTTCGGCTCCCTGCGCGGTGCGATGGGGTTCGTGGCCCAGGACGTGTTCCTCTTCCACGGCAGCGTCGAGGAGAACCTCGCCTACGGGCGGCCGGACGCGACCGCCGCCGAGATCCGCGCCGCCGCCGAGGCGGCCGAGGCGGCCGGGTTCATCGAGGCCCTCCCCCTGGGCTTCGACTCGATGGTGGGCGACCGCGGCCAGAAGCTCTCGGGTGGCCAGCGCCAGCGGCTCACCATCGCTCGGGCCATCGTGCGTGACCCCGCCGTGCTCGTGCTCGACGAGGCCACGTCAGCGGTCGACAACGAGACCGAGGCCGCCATCCAGCGCTCGCTGGCCACGGTGTCGGCCGATCGCACCACGATCATCATCGCCCACCGCCTGTCGACGGTTCGTCACGCCCACCGCATCCATGTGATGGAGGCCGGACGAATCATCGAGTCGGGCACCCATGACCAACTCGTCGACGACGGCGGGCTCTACGCGGCGCTGTGGAGAGTGCAGACTGGCGAGGCATTGGGAGCAACGACAGAGGCGTTGGCAGCAACGACGGAGGAGCACACGTGGAGCTGAACGGACGACGGGTGGTGGTCACCGGGGCCTCCCAGGGGATCGGTGAACAGTTGGCGCTGCGGTTCGCCCAGCGTGGCGCAGAGGTGTTGGTGGTGGCCCGCTCGGCCGACAGGTTGCGGGCCGTGGCCGAGCGCACGGGCGGATCGTGGATCGCCGCCGATCTCACCGATGCCGAGCAGGTCGACTCGTTGGTCGAGCGCTGCATCGAGCGCCTCGGTCACGTCGATGTCTGGGTGAACAACGCGGGGGTGGAGACCGACGACGCCTTCGTGCACGTCGATCGTGCCGACCTGCGCAACCTCGCCCGCCTCAACTTCGAGGCGACGCTGCTGCTGACACGCGACGTACTGCCCCACATGATCCGTCGCGGCGGCGGACACGTGGTGCAGATCAGCTCGGTGAGCGGGACGGCGTCGTTCCCCGGGCTCGCTGCGTACGCCGGGAGCAAGGCCGGCATCACGAACTTCACCGAGATACTGCGCCTCGAACTCGAGGGGTACGACATCGGCCTGACCGTCGTGGCCCCCGGCCCGGTCGCCACCGACATGTGGGAGCGGATCGAGGAGGATGGCGACGGCTGGAGCGAGCCGGCGCTGCGCCGGTTCCGGCGCCTGTTCTTCCTGCCGAAGGTCGATCCCGCCGATCTGGCCGCTGATGTCGTGACGGCGGTCGAGCGTGGCAGGCGGTTCGTGCGTCCCAAGAAGCGGTACGGCATCTATCACGTGCTCAACAACCTGCCACGACGACTGGTCGAGATCGCGATGACGGGCGTTCGGATGCCACCGTTGCGGGTGGGGGAGGCCGAGCGATCGACCTGGCAGCCGATCTGGGTGATCGACAACCCACCGAGCCGTGACTGGACGCTCTACACCCGCGGCAATGTGGGCGAGGTCTTCCCCGAGGTGGTGCTCCCGCTCACGTGGAGCCTGTTCGGGGGTGCGGCCGAGCGCGGCTGGAAGCAGGCGTTCGAACAGATGGGCCTGTTGATGCCGGGAGACCTCGACCCCGAGGAGGAGTTCGTGGTCCTCGGCGTGTTCGGCGGCTACTGCTACATCAACGCCAGCTACGTCAGGTTGCTCGGCGTGCGCGCCCCCGGAGGCACGGTCGACGCGATCGACACGATCTTCTTCGGGGAGTCCGATGCGCCGAGCTACCGGTCCGCCCCCGGCCACACGAACCGCCGGAGCACCCTGCGTCTCGCCCGCACGGTGCTGCGACTGCTCGGCACCACCGAGGTGCCCGGGCTGCTCGACGACCAGGCCGAGGTGGCCGCGTTCGTGAGCCGCACGCCCGGGGACGACGCCGCCGACGAGGAACTGCTCGCCCACCTCCGCGAGCTGGCGCCGCTGTTCGAGCGGCTCTTCGCCCGACACATCGACAACACCTTCTCGGTGGCGTTGGTGTCGGGTGCGCTGTCGGATCTGTGCGCCAAGGCCGGACACGCGGACCAGCTCGTGACGTTGCTGGGCGGGATCGGCGACGTGGAGTCCGCCGCACCATCGGCGGCCATGTGGGAACTCGCCGTGGCCGCCCAGCGGACACCCGTCGTGGCGGCCGCGTTCGATGGCGCGCTGGCCGACGGGTTCGAGGGTCTGCTCGAGCGGCTGCGCGCCGAACCGGACGCGGGCGCGTGGCTCGAGCGGTTCGATCGCTTCCTCGAGCAGTTCGGATCCCGCGGGCCGAACGAGTGGGACATGGGATCCGACCCATGGGAGTTCCGACCCGAGTTGGCGCTGGCAGCCATCGACCGGATGCGCACTGCCGACCCCGAACACGAACCCGCCCGCCAGGTGGAGCGCCTCGTCCGCGAACGAGCTGCCGCCGTCGAGCGGGTGCGGTCGTCGTTGAACCCGGTCGACCGCTTCCAGTTCGACAAGGCACTGCGAGCGACCACGCTGTTCTCCCAGGCCCGCGAGCGCTCGAAGACCACGGTGATCCTGGCCGTGCACGGTGCCCGACGGGCCCAGCGCGAGCTGGCTCGCCGCATGGCCGATCGCGGTGGACCCACCGAGCGTTGGCTCACCTGTCTGCTGACCGACACCGAGTTCCAGGCGGCCCTCGCCGATCCGGGGTCGTACGCCGAGCTCATCGCGAGCCGCGCCGAGCAGCATCGTGACCTGTCGGGCCGGGTCCCTCCGTTCATCGTCGAGGGTGAGGTGCCCGACTCGGCCACGTGGGCGGAGCGCTCCGACGTGGGCCAGCCGGTGTCGGTGGGTGAGACACTCCGAGGCATCGCCGGGTGTTCGGGTGTGGCCCGTGGTCGGGCACGCGTCGTGCTCGATCCGGGTCATCCCGGCGACATCGGCCCCGGTGACGTCCTCGTGGCCCCCATCACCGACCCGTCGTGGACGCCACTGTTCCTGGCCGTCGATGCCGTCGTGGTGGACGTGGGCGCCACGATGAGCCACGCGGTGATCGTCTCGCGCGAACTCGGGATCCCGTGTGTGGTCTCGGCGGTGGGGGCCACCCGACGGATCCCCGACGGCGCCGTCGTGGAGGTGGACGGCAACACCGGGGTGGTGACGGTGGTCGAGTTGCCCTGACATGCTCGGGTCATGAACGAACACCGAATCGACCTCATCACGTCCGACGGAGAGATGCCCACGTTCATCGTGCACCCCGAGCACGACGGTCCCCATCCGGTCGTGCTCTACCTCATGGATGCACCCAGCATCCGTCCGGCGCTGCACGACATGGCGACCCGCCTCGCGAGCGCCGGGTACTACGTGATGATGCCGTATCTGTTCTACCGGGGTGGTCCGTTCCGGGAGTTCACCCTCAGTGACGAGGACATGCACGCCCGCCAGGAGCTGATGGGCACGATCACACCCACCAACATCGTGGGTGATGCCGAGGCGATGCTGGCCCACGCCGCCACTGATCCGGCGGCGCACGACGGCGACATCGGGGCCGTCGGGTTCTGCATGAGCGGTGGACTGGTCGTCTCGCTCGCTCGGGCGCTGCCCGATCGGGTCGCGGCGGCGGCGTCGATCCACGGCGCGTGGATGGTGCGCGACAGCGACGACTCCCCGCACCTCGGCCTCGACACGGTTCGCGCCGAGATCTACATGGCATGGGTGGATGACGATGCGACGGCCCCGCCCGAGACGATCCCACCGATGCGCGACGCCCTCGACGCGGCCGGTGTCACCTACACCATCGATCTCATCACCGACGCCGAGCACGGGTTCGCGCCGGCCGGTCCCCGGTACGACCGCAGCGCATCCGAACTGCACTGGGAGCGGGTGCACTCGCTGTTCCGTCGTCGCCTCTGGGGGGAGCACGACGGTTGAGCCATCCGATCACCGTCTGCTGGACGGTGCCGCGCAGCGTCTCGACCTCGTTCGAGCGGATGGTGATGGAACGGGGCGACCACATCGTGTTCGACGAGCCGTATTCGCGCAGCTACTACTTCGGACCGGATCGTCGGTCCCACCGCTACGCCGAACGGGACACCGAGCACGACGCGTCCGCGATCACCGCGGAGCTGGTGCAGGCGGCCGAGCGCGCGCCCGTGTTCGTGAAGGACATGGCGTACCACGCGATCGATCTGGTGCCCCACGACGTGCTCACCGGGTTCCGGCACTGCTTCGTGATCCGGCATCCGGTCGCCACACTGCGGTCGCTGGCCGCCACCTGGCCCGACTTCACCGACGAGGAAGCAGGGTGGACGTCGCTCGACCGCATGGCCGATCTCGTCGAGCGTTCGGACCGACCACTGGTGGTGGTCGACTCCGAGCGACTGTGCGCCCATCCGCCCACGGTGGTGGCGGCGTGGTGCGACGCGATGGATCTGGAGTTCGACCCCACGGCGCTCACCTGGGAGGCGGGCATGCGACCCGAGTGGGAGCTGTGGCGGGAGTGGCACACGTCGTCGGCTGCTGCCACCGGCTTCCGGCCGTTGCGCGTCGAGCGCGAGCTGGCCGACCACGACGACGGACGGGTCATCCGGGCCGTCGTGGCAGCCCTACCGGTGTACGAGCGTCTCGCTGCTCGAGCACTCCCGATGGACGCTCAGGTCACGACGTCAGGAACGTCGTGATGTCGGGGAACGCCCTGGCGTCCTGGTACACGAAGAGGTGACCGCCCTCGTAGCGGCGGAGCTCGCTGTCGGGGATGCGCTCGTGCATGGCCTGGCTGTTCGAAGGCGGAGCGACACCGTCGAACTCACCGCACGCGATCAGCGTCGGGCAGGCGATGCGCTCGAGCCGGTCCCACACGTCGTGGTACCGCCGGGCCTCGAGTTGCAGGCGCTCGCCCAGACGTTGCTCGTCGGTCCTCGGCGCGGCGGCGCGCTCGGCCATCATCTCGGCGATCGCCCGGTCGGCAGGATGATCGCGCAACCATCCCTCGTCGAAGCGGGTGTCGAGGTCGCGCAGTGAGATGCGTGTCCGCTCCTCGGGTGGGAGGTCGACCAGCTCGTGGAGCGGAGAGCTCGACCCGCCGGCGCCACCGGGCGATGTGCACACCAGTGCCAGGCGCTCGAGCCGCTCCGGATGTGTCACCGCGAGTTCCTGGGCCACCATGCCGCCGAAGCTGATGCCGAACACGGCACAGGTGTCCCATCCGACGTGGTCGAGCAGGGCAGCGGCATCGGTGGCGTAGTCGGCCATCGTGGGGGGTTCGTTCGTGTACGGGAGTCCCGTGCGACCGAGCCCGCGCTGGTCGTGAACCAGCACGTCGGCGTGGCGTGCCAACCGGTCGATCAGCGGCGCCGTCCCCTCGATCGTGCCGCCTGAGCCGTTGAGGACGAGCAACCGACGGCCCTCGCCCCGCTGCTCGTAGTACAGGTCGAGATCGGCGAGTGAGAGGGTCGGCACGTGATCGGACCGTAGCGCCCGAGCGGCGACCGGTCAGGTCGCCGGTCAAGTCGCCGGTCAGGGCCGGTGGGGCCCGTGCGGGAGCAGCTCACCCACGGTGGACGAGGCCGATTCGCCAGCGGGATCGCTCACGAACACCTCCACGGTCGGTCCACCCAGCTCGAGCGCCACCTGCAGGCATGCTCCGCAGGGGTATGTCAGCCGGCCGTTGGTGCGCTTCGCCACCAGCGCCAGCGCCGTCGGTCGCTCACCCGCGGTCGACACGGCGAACAGCGCGACCCGTTCGGCGCACATCGCCAGCCCGAGCGAGACGTTCTCCACGAGCGCGCCGGGCACGATGCTGCCACGGTCGGTCCGCACGGCGGCCCCCATCGCGAAGCCCGAGTACGGCACGTAGGCACGGGCTCGGGCCGCGACGGCTTCGTCGAGCAACAGCGGGTCGATCACGGGCATCACCGTACTGCGCGATGCGGGGGCGTCGAGCTACCCCTCGACAACGATGGTGCCGGTCATCGACGGGTGGAACTCGCAGAAGAACGCGTACTCGCCGGGTTCGTCGAAGGTGAAGCTGAAGGTGTCGCCACCGGCGAGCACACCCGAGTCGAACACGTCGTCCACCGAGGTCCAGGTGTGCTGGGCGCTGTCGTCGTTGCGGACCACCACCGTGGTGCCCGCCGCGACGGTTCCGACACCGGTGAACGCGAAGCCCGAGATCACGATCTCCGCGGTCGCGGCATCGGTGGCGTCCGGATCGACCGCGCCGTCGGCGTCGGTCTCGATCACCCTCGCCGCATCGCCGTCGTCGTCACCACCGCATGCCATCGGGATCAGGAGGAGTCCCGCTGCCAGCGCGAGCGTTGCGGATCGGTCACGTCGGAGAATGGCCATACCCGAGGGTACGTCGGGTTCGACGTCTCGTCACGTCGCCACCGGGCCGGCCCCGCCGTCGTCCTGTCTGTGGTGGATGCCCGGATCCGCTGGTTCGGCGCGGACAGTTCGGGGTGGGGGGTTGCATCGGGGATGAAATGTACGTACTATTCCAGATATGTCCGGACAACTGGCGAGGGTGCTGCCCGCAGCGGGGTGGTTGCGTGAATACCGGCGTGACGACCTGCGGCCCGATCTCGCCGCCGGCCTCACCGTGGGGGCGATGCTCGTGCCCCAGGGCATGGCGTACGCGCAGCTCGCCGGGCTGCCGCCGGAGATCGGGCTCTACTCGGTCACGTTGCCGCTGTTCGTCTACGCACTGCTCGGGACGTCCCGGCAGCTCGCGGTCGGACCCGTCGCCGTCGTCTCGCTCCTGACCGCAGCGGCGCTCGCACCGATCGCCGCCGAGGGAACGGCCGAGTACCTGGCCGCGGCCGCGCTGTTGGCGCTCATGGTCGGGGCGTTCACCCTCCTGCTGGGGTTGGCCCGGATGGGCTGGGTCACGAACCTGCTGTCGCACCCCGTGCTCGTGGGGTTCACGGCGGCCGCCGCGCTCATCATCGGGGCCAGCCAGGTCAAGCACGTGCTGGGCGTTCAGATCCCCCGCACCGAGAGCTTCTCCACCACCGTCATCGAGCTCGCACGGTCACTCGGCGACGTGCGCGGCCTGACGTTGCTGATCGGTCTCGTCACGATCGTCGCCCTGTTGCTGATGAAGCGCTGGAAGGGAACCTTCCCGGCGGCCCTCGCCGTGGTCGTGGTGGGCGTCGTGGTGAGCGCCGTCGCCGGATTGGCCGAGCGTGGAGTGGGCGTCGTCGGAGAGGTGCCGGGAGGGCTCCCGGGCTTCGCCCTGCCGTCGATCAGCAGCAGCCTGGTCGGCCGTCTGGTGCCGATCGCCCTGACCATCACCCTCGTGGGGTACATGGAGTCGATCGCGGTCGCCAAGGTGTACGCCCGCAAGAGCCGCTACGAGGTGGAGCCGAACCGCGAACTGGTCGCCCTGGGGGCCTCGAACGTGGCAGCCGGCGTCATCGGCGGTCAGCCCGTGACCGGCGGCTTCTCCCGCACGGCGGTCAACGCCGCGGCCGGTGCCCGTACCCCGCTGGCCTCCATGGTCAGCGCCGGGCTGATCATGCTGGTGCTGCTCTTCCTCACCGGGCTGTTCACCGAGCTCCCCCAGGCGGTGCTGGGCGCCGTCGTGATCGTGGCGGTCATCGGCCTGTTCGATGTGACCGAGATGCGTCACATCGCCCGGGTCAAGCGCAGTGACGCCGCAGTCATGGCCGGCACCTTCGTGGCCACGTTGGGGCTCGGTGTCGAGCTGGGCATCGCCGTCGGGGTGGTCGCGTCGTTGATCGTGATGGGTGCCCGCATCATGAACCCGCACAGCGCCGAGGTCGGCCGTCTTCCCGGCAGCGAGGCGTACCGGAACATCGAACGCTTCCCCGAGGCCGAGCGCATCCCCGGCATCGGGATCATCCGCATCGACGTGGCGCTCAACTTCGCCAACGTGACCTTCCTCAAGAAGCGGTTGGCGGAGCTCGGTCGGACCCATCCCGAGGGTCTGTGTCACATCGTGCTCGACGGTGCAGGCATCAACGATCTCGATGCATCGGCCGAGTCCGCGCTGTCGGATCTCGTGGGCGACTACGACGATCGCGGCATCACGATCCACCTCGCCAACGTGAAGGGTCCCGTGCGTGACGTCATGGTGCGATCGGGCCTCTGGATGCGGCTGGCCGATCGGGTGCATCCTTCCGTGCATCTCGCCGTCACGGCCATCTGCGAGGTGGACGGGTGCGAGCGCGGTCCACAGGGCGAGGTCATCCGTCCCGCCTGTCACCGCATCGGTCTCGATGAGCGGGTGACGCTGTGAACGCCCTGGATCACCTGCTCGACGGCAACGAACGCTTCTGCCACGGGGTGAGCGACCATTGCGCCGACCGCCTCGAGCGACGCCTCGCCTGTCTCGATGCCCAGGAGCCCTCGGTGGCGGTGCTGTCGTGCGCCGATGCCCGGGTCGATCCCGACATCGTGTTCGACGCACCACTCGGTGACCTGTTCTCCGTGCGGATCGCCGGCGCGCTCGCCACCGACGAGGCCATCGCCTCGTTGCGCTACGCCGTCGATGTGCTCGGCGTGCGCACCGTGGTCGTGCTCGGCCACGAGGGATGCGGTGCGGTGGCCGCCGCCGTGGCCGGTCACGCCCCTGCGGCGCTCGAGTCGCTGGTCGCCCCCATCCGGGCGGTGATCTTCGACAGCACCGACCCGGTTCGCGACAATACGTGTGCCCAGGCGCACCGCGTGCGCGTCGAGCTCGACCCGGAGGTGGCCGTGCTCGGCGCCGTGTACAGCGCGGCCACGGGTCGGGTGGAGATCCATCCCGTCCCCCTCGACGACACCTCGCTCACCCACACCCTCTCCCAGACCACCCTCTCCCAGACCACCATCAACCAGACCAACGTCAACCAGACCACCACCCGAAAGGACCCCCTGACATGACTGCCCCCCTCCCCACATCCGTGCGCCTCCGCCCCTCCGAGGTCCAGCAGCTCATCGCCGCCGAGCCCACCACGCGGCTCATCGACGTGCGTACCACGGGGGAGTTCGAGGGCGGACACATCTCGGGCGCGTACAACGTTCCGCTCGACACGCTCGGTGAGCACCGCGAGGAGATCTCCCGGCTGGCTGCCCCCGTCGTGCTCGTGTGCCAGTCGGGTGCCCGTGCGGCCAAGGCCGAGGACACCCTGCGGCTCTCGGGGATGGACAACATCCGCATCCTCGAGGGCGGGATGAACGCCTGGTCGACGGCTGGCGCTCCGGTGCGTACCGTGAAGGAGCGATGGGGTCTCGAACGCCAGGTCCGCCTGGTGGCCGGTTCGATCGTGCTCGCCGCCATCGTGGTGAGCATCTGGGTGCCGGCCGCCCGATTCGTCGCCGGATTCGTGGGGGCCGGGCTCACGTTCGCGGCGCTGTCCAACACCTGCGCGATGGGGATGCTGCTCTCGAAGCTCCCGTACAACCGCGGCGCCGCCTGCGACATCGACGACGTCGTCCGTCGCCTCCGCGTGGAGACACCGGCCCGATGAACCCGCTCACCGACGAACCACTCACCGACGAACCACTCACCGACGAACCACTCACCGACAACAAGGAGTCCACCATGTACTTCCAGCAGTACTACCTGCAATGCCTCAGCCTCGCCTCCTACATGATCGGCGACACCACCACCGGCCGCGCCGTGGTGGTCGACCCGCAGCGTGACATCGGCGAGTACCTGGCCGACGCCGAGGCCAACGGCCTCACGATCGAGCGTGTGATCGAGACGCACTTCCACGCCGACTTCCTCTCGGGACACCTCGAACTGGCCGAGGCCACCGGTGCCGTCATCTCCTACGGCGAGGCCGCCGTGGAGACCGTCGGCTTCCCGATCGAGCCGTTGGCCGACGGGCAGCGCCTCGACCTCGGTCAGGTCCAGCTCGAGATCCGCCACACACCTGGCCATACGCCCGAATCGATCTCGATCGTGGTGTACGAGACGCCCGACTCGGCTCCGTACGGCGTCCTGACGGGCGACACCCTCTTCATCGGCGACGTGGGCCGGCCCGATCTGCTCGCGTCGATCGGTGTGACCGCCGACGAGTTGGCCCGCATGCTCTACGGCTCGCTGCACGATCAGCTGATGACGCTCCCCGACGACACCAAGGTGTACCCGGCGCACGGGGCGGGTTCGGCGTGCGGCAAGAACCTCTCGACCGAGACGGTCAGCACCATCGGTGAGCAGCGCCGCACCAACTACGCGGTGCAGCCGATGTCGGTGGACGACTTCGTGTACGCCGTGACCGAGGGGCAGTCGGCAGCGCCGCTGTACTTCTCGTTCGCGGCCAACCGGAACCGGCAGGACCGCGAGCTGCTCGACGAGACGGCCGAGGTCGAGATGCTCGACCTCGATGCCGCCCAGAAGGCGATCGCCGATGGGGCCGTGCTGCTCGACACCCGCGACAACGCCCTCTTCGCTGCGGGTCACCTCCGCAACTCGGTGAACGTCGGGCTCGATGGGCGTTTCGCTGAGTACGTCGGGCAGGTCGTCCCGGCCCATACCCCGCTGGTGCTCGTGACCGAGCAGGGCCTGGAGAAAGAGGCCGAGGTCCGTCTGGCCCGCATCGGCTTCGACCAGGTGCTCGGAGTGCTGGCCGAGCCGGAGCGGGTCATGGCCGAGCATCCCGAGTTGGTCGAGCAGGCCTCCCGTCTGACGGCGGCCACGTTGGCCGACCGCCTCCGTGAGGCCACCGATCAGGACCGGCCCGTGCTCGTGGACGTCCGCAACAGCGGCGAGCACGCAGCCGGCACCATCGACGGGGCGGAGCACGTGCCGCTCGCCGAATTGTCGACGCGTCACGCCGAACTCGATCCGTCGCGGCCGACGGTGGTGTTCTGCGCCGGCGGTTACCGCTCGAGTGTGGCTGCCAGCGTGTTGCGGGCGTCGGGTTTCACCGACGTCTCCGACCTGCTGGGCGGGTTCGGCGCGTGGGACGCCGCCGAGGGCCTGGCCGGAGCGACACGATGAGCGCCGTGACGAACACGAGCGGGGCCCGGAACCTCGGCATCGCGGCCCTGGCCGTTGCCGCCGTCAGCATGCTGGCTGCGTGTGGTTCCGACGACGGCGTCGAAGCCGCAGGAGCGGGAGTGCGCGTCGTCAACGTGGACGAGGCCGCTGAACTGCTCGCTGCCGGCGACCGGACGGTGATCGACGTTCGGACGCCACAGGAGTTCGTGGGCGGTCATCTGGCCGGCGCCCGGATGATCGACATCCAGGGCCCCACGTTCGAGCAGGAGATCCGCGCGCTCGATCCGGACGACTCGTACATCATCTACTGCCGCACCGCGAACCGCAGTGCGGGGGCCCGTCAGCTGATGTCCGAGCTCGGCTTCGTCGACGTGGTCGACATCGCGGGCGGTGTCGTGGCCTGGTCGGAGGCGGGGCTGCCACTCGAGAACTGAGTTCGGTCGGTCGAACCGATCAGCCGGATCGCGGTGCGAACTGCGATCCGGCGGTGCCGGGCCCGGTCCAGTCGGTCACGAACGTGTACCGGTCGCCGCGCACGACGGTGCGACGCCATTCGATCGCGACACCGTCTGACTCGGTGCGGCGCTCGACCACGAACACGGCCTGGTCGGCGGGGATGTCGAGCAGGGCGCGGTCGGTCTCGTCGGCCAGACCGGGGTTGATGCGCTCCCACCCTGACGTGGGTCGCACCCCGGTGAGCCGGTCGAGTTCGGCGTAGACCGCAGTGTGTTCGAGATCGACCATGAGCAGCGGACGGCCGACCTCGGCCGGGAGCCAGAGATCGTCCACCGCGATGGGCACCTCGTCGGCGAGACGCAGCCGACGTAGGTGGACGAGCTCGGCGTCGGGTTCGAGGTCGAGTTGTCCGGCAGCAGCCGTGTCGGTCACCTCGCCGGAGGTGAGCACGGTGCTGCGCTGTTCGTACCCCTGGTCCTCGATCGAGCGGAACAGGCTGTAGAGCGGACCGAGCGGCTGGTGCAGCACCGGCTGCTTGATGAAGCTGCCTCGACCCCGCTCGCGTTCCAGCACCCCTTCGTCCTGGAGCTTGCGGACGGCCTCGCGCACGGTGTGGCGGCTGACCTCGTACTGGTCCATCAGCTCGCGGTCGGTCGGGAACCCGCGGTCGAACTCCCCGGTGGCGAGCCGGTCACGCAGATCGTGCAGCAGCTGGGCCCAGAGTGGGAGGGGGCCGTCGCGGTCGAGCCGTGCCGAGGTCATCGCGGCGTCCACCGGTCGAGTTCGGTGGCCGACCAGAACCCGGTGGTGGGCGCCGGCGCATCAGCGCTCGTGGCGTACGCCGCGAGCCGCTCGCGATGATCGCCCGACAGCAGGTCGACCACGTCGAAGCACACGGTGGGTCCGGCGGCTCGCAGTGCCACGTCGCCCTCGGTGCCGGCGCGGGGGAGCTCGGTCGTGAGCACGACGAACGGCACATCGGGTGACCGGCCGGTGGCCGCGCTGGCCCGTCCGAGAGCACGCCACACGATCTCGGTGCGCGACATCCCGGAGCGGTGGGAGGTGAACGAGCCGGCGACGTCGAACCACCACGTTCGATCCGCTGCGTCGGTGGCGGTGATGCTCACGACCACCCCGGTCTTCGGGATGCGCCGCTTGGTGCCGGTCACGGTGAACCCGGCCGACGAGACGACCTCCTCGGCCAGCCGGAGCGCGTTCGCCCCGTCGCTGGCCGCGGCCGGTGGCGGCGGGTGGTCGTGGGACGGAACGTGAACCGGCGCGGATCCGGTCGAGCGGACATCGTTCACCCGCCGACGGGCGATCTCGACGTACTCGGGGTCGAGGTCGTAGCCGATGTACCGACGTCCCAGACGTTGGGCGGCCACCAGTGTCGAACCGCTCCCCATGAACGGATCGAGCACGAGATCGTCGGCGTACGTGTAGAGCCGGATGAGCTGCTCGGGCAACTCGACGGGAAACGGTGCCGGGTGACCCACGCGGCGGGCGCTCTCGGGCGGGATCGACCACACGTCGAGCGTGAGGGCCATGAAGTCCTCGGCCATGAGGGAGCTCTCGTGGGGGAGCCCGTCGCGGGCGCGCTGCGCGGTCGTGCGTGCCCGATCGAAACGTCCCTTGCTGGCCACGATGACGCGCTCGGTGAGATCGCGGAGCACCGGGTTGGCCGCGCTCCGGAACGAGCCCCACGCACACGAGCCGGTGGCACCTTCGGCCTTCTGCCAGATGAGCTCGCCGCGCAACAGCAGGCCGAGATCGTGTTCGAGGATCCGGATCACATCGGCCGACAGGCTGCGGTAGGGCTTGCGGCCGAGGTTGGCGACGTTGACCGCGATGCGACCGCCGGGTTCGAGTTTGCGGACGCACTGCGCGAACACGTCGGTGAGCATCTCGAGGTACTCGAGATACGACGACGGCACACCGTCGCGCTCGAGTTCCTCTTCGTACTGTTTGCCCGCGAAGTACGGCGGCGACGTGACCACCAGCGCCACCGAGCCGTCGTCGACGGTGTCGAGCTCCCGGGAATCACCGCACACGAACGGTTCATCGATCGGGCGGGGACGAGGTACGTGGTCGTCGGTGGAGATCTCGGGCGGTCGGAACCGCTCGTAGAACGCGGTGGCGTCGTGACCCTCCCGTGCCCCGGCCCCGAAGTTCGAGGTCGAGGTGGTACGACGCCGCTTCACGTGACGATCGTACCGAGGCGGCGGCGCGCCCCCGAACATCCGCGCGACCTCGGCCATCGCGTACCCTGTTGGTCGCGATCGGGAACCGATGCACGAACCGGGACGTCACATCACCATGATCAACCATCCACTCCCCACGTCTGCCCACGTCAGCGGTGTCTCGACGGTCGGGCGCCGTCGGCGCGTGCTCCGCGCCGCCGTCGTACCACTGCTCGTGGTCGGTGTCGGCCTGGGCGCAGCCGCCTGCGGCAGCGACGACGACGCCGAACCGCCGGCCGACACGACGTTCGACGACGATCTCTCCGACGGCTTCGACGAGAGCACCATCGTCGGTCTCCCCGTCGACGAGGCCCGGTCGCTGGTCGAGGCCGACGGCCGCCAGTTCCGCGAGGCCGTGATCGACGGCGAAGACCAGGTGCTCACGATGGATCTCGTCGAGGGACGGGTGAACGTGGTCGTGACCGACGGCCTGGTCGAGTCGGTGGCCTTCTACGGATGACCGACCGTGCCATCGACCGCTTCTGCCGACTCGACGTCGTGTTCGACAACGCGACGACACGCCCGATCCGGCACCACCGTCCGCCCGGACGCTGAGGGGTACCACCCCGAGCTCCGCCGGTCGTGTGGGCGCCGTGTCGGGTCGGCGCGCCTAGTGTGCGGGCTATGTCGGATGAGCGTGAGGACGAACAGCCCGGGACCGACGGGGAGCTGAACACATCCCCGGAGGGTGCCGCCGCCGAGGGTGTCGGCCCCGACGTCGACCCGGACCCGGAGCCGATCGAGATCGCCGAGATGTCGCCACCGCCACCGCCGGACGACGTACCGTCCGATGCGCCGTTGGACGATGCGCCGCCCCCGCCCGACGACGTCGCGCCGCCGGTGGTGCCGGTCGGGCCGGGTGCGGATCCGGCCGAGGTCGGCACGGTCCCACCCGACGAGAAGAAGCCGTGGCCCTCATCGGCGAAGGCCGCCGCCGCGGTCCTGGTCGTGCTCGCGCTGCTCGGTGCGGCCGGGACGGTGTTCGGCCTCACGCGTGCCTCATCGGCCGACGACGACGTCGACGAGTTGGAGGTCGAACTGGCCGAGGCCAACGACCGCATCGTGGCCCTGGAGGATCAGCTGACCTCGTTGGGCGACGAGACCGGCACCATGTCGGAGCGGGTCGAGCAGCTCATGTCCGAGCGCGACGAGGCCCTGCAGGAGCGCGATCGGGCGGTGGCCGAGCAGGAAGAGGCAGCGGCGGTGGCCGAGGCCGAGCGCTCCCTCCTCGAGACCGAGATCGAAACGCTCGAGGCCGAGGTCGAGACGCTCCAGACCGAGATCGACGAGCTGAGCGAAGGGCTCGAGGAGCTGTTCCCGTTGTCGTTCAGTTTCGACCTGGGCCAACTCGACATCGACGGCGACTACGCCGTGTCGTTCACCGAGATCGGGTGCGCCGGCCTCGACCTCTGCGGAACCCCGCCGCCCGACAGCACCGCCACGATCACGTCGGCAGGTGGGCTGCGACTCGTGGTGCCCGGCCTGTTCGAGATCCCCCTCGTGGTGGTCGAGGGCACGCCGTTCGGGGTGGCCGACAGCGAGGCGCTCGTGGGCCCGTGCGGTGAGACGCCGCGCGTCACGTCGCTCACCATGGCGCTGTTCGACGACGCGGTCGAGATCGACGAAGACGGCGAGATCGACGTGACCGGACTGGGCGCCACGATCGTGATCGATGCTCCTGCCGTCGGCGAGTGCGAGATCGGCCGGGTCTGGTACCGCGCCGAGCTCACCCCGCGCGGCTGATCGTTCAGCCCCTATGGGCTCGCTGGCGCCGCAACTCATCCTCATCACGGTGCTGATCGTCATCAACGCCGCGTTCGCCGGGACCGAGCTCGCGCTGGTGTCGTTGCGTGAGAGCCAGTTGCAGCGGCTCGAGCGCCGTTCGGCCACGGGCGCGTTGCTCGCCCGGCTGGCACGCGAGCCCAATCGCTTCCTGGCGACCATCCAGATCGGCATCACGCTGGCAGGATTCCTGGCGTCGGCAGCCGCGGCGGTGTCGCTGGCCGAACCCCTCGAGCGCCCGCTCGGCTTCCTCGGCGGGGCGTCGCGACCGGCCTCGATCGTGGCCGTCACGCTCCTGCTCGCCTACTTCACGCTCGTGTTCGGCGAGCTCACCCCGAAGCGGATCGCGATGCAGAAGGCCGAGCGGTGGGGCATGGTCATGGCGCGCCCGCTGGCGGTGTTGTCGGCGTTGACCCGCCCGGTGGTGTGGTTGCTCTCGCACTCGACCGACCTCGCGGTGCGGATGCTCGGTGGTGATCCATCGCAGCACCGCGAAGCCATCACCGAGGACGAGATCCGCGACATGGTCGCCACGCAGGTCCACGTCAGCCCGCAGCAGCGGCTGATCATCGACGGCGCGTTCGAGATCGCCGATCGCACGGTCGACCAGGTGATGACCCCGCGCAACGACGTGTTCGTGGTCGACGCCGAGTGGCGGGCAGCGCACGCGCTCGAGCAGCTCGCCGAGTCGGGTCACACCCGGGCACCGGTGGCCGCCGGTCGGAACCTCGACCGGGTGGCGGGGTTGGTGCACCTCCGGCAGCTGCTCGACCGCCCCGACGCCATTGCCGCGGACTGTGTGGCCGACGCGCCGGTGTTCCCGGAGTCAGCCCGCGTCCTCACGGCGCTCCGGAAGTTCCAGCTGCTCCATGCCCAGATGGCACTGGTCGTGAACGAACACGGTGGGGTCGAGGGCATCGTGACCGTGGAGGATCTCGTCGAAGAGCTGGTCGGCGAGATCTACGACGAGACCGATCGAGAACTCATCGGCGTCCGACACGATCCCGACGGCACGCTCGTGCTCTCCGGTCGCTTCCCGATCCACGATCTCCGGGCTCTCGACGTGGAGCTCCCCGAGGGCGACTACACCACCGTGGCCGGCCTCGTGCTCGATCGCCTCGGTCGACTGCCGGAGGTGGGGGAGTCGCTGGAGACCGACGACTGGGTCATCGCGGTCCGAGCGGTGGAGCGTCACAGCATCAGCGAGGTGGCGCTGACTCGACGTCACCCGAGGTCTACGCCGGGCTGAAGCTGATCGGCACCGACTCGAGGCCGAGCACGAAGTTCCCCCGCCGCTGCGGGAGCGGCTGATCGGTCGCGAGCTCCACCTGGTCGAACCGCCGGAGCAGTTCCTCGAACAGGATCCGCAGCTCGAGCCGGGCCAGGGGGGCACCGAGGCAGTGGTGGCGCCCGTACGCGCCGAACGCCACGTGATCGTTGGGCGACCGCTCGATGTCGAAGCGGAACGGATCGTCGAACACCGCTTCGTCGCGATTGGCCGACGGGTACAGCAGCAGGATGCGGTCGCCTTCGTTGACCTGCTGGCCGGCGATCTCGACGTCGCGGGTGGCCGTGCGGTTCATGTTGCGCACCGGTGTGGCCCAGCGCAGCATCTCCTCGACGGCGCCGGGCAGGAGGGAGGGATCCGACCGCAGCCGGTCCCACTGATCGGGATGATCGAGCAGCGCGGCAACACCGCCGGAGATGACGTGTCGGGTGGTCTCGTCGCCGCCGACCAGCACCAGCATGGTCTCGAACATCACGTCGATGTCGGCCAGCGGATCACCGTCGAAGTCGGCGTTCACGATGAGGCTCACGAGATCGTCGCCATCGGCGCCGCGACGATCGGCCACCTTGGCCATGATGTACTCGTTGTACGCCGTGACCGCCTCGATCACCTCGTCGCGGATCTCCTCGCCACCGGTGGCGAACAGGTCGGACCAGTGCAGCAGCTGCTCGTGGTCGTCTTCGGGGAGCCCCATGAGCTCGCCGATCATGTACATCGGCAGTGGGGTGGCGATGTCGGCCACGATGTCGCATTCGCCGCGGTCGATCACGGCGTCGATCAGCTCGGTCACCTTGCGACGCAGGTACGGCTCGTGGTCGGCCACCCGTCGTGGTGTGAACCCGGCCCCGACCAGGCGCCGGCGGCGGGTGTGGTCGGGCGGATCGGTGTTGATCATCGACGGCACCGAGCTCTCGGGACGCGAGCCCTTGCCCGAACAGAACACCTGGTACTCGCGGCTCATCCGCGTGACATCGGCGTGGGCGGCAGCACCCCAGATACCGGTGGCGTCGTCCCAGTAGAACGGAGCCTCGGCCCGCATCCAGGTGGTGAGCTCGTCGAAGTTCGCGTAGAAGTCGGGCGACAGCAGCTGGATCTCGGGCCGGGTCGGATGCCCCGCTCCACCCCGCCCGGCGCGATCGAGGCTGACCTGGAAGTCGGGGGTCTCGGTGGCCCTGTGATCGGCAGTGCTCATCGCCGCGACTGTAGGAGGTGACCGGACCGGCGCTCCGGTTGGACACCCCTTCGATCACGACCGGATCAGCGACCGCGGATCAGCGACGGCAGACGTTCGGCGCCGACCAGGTCCCGGAACGTCGCCGCGGTGTAGCCGGTGAGGGTGGTGTCGACCGCGGCGCGCGCCGAGGCGGACCGAGGGAGTCCGAACAGCGGCCCCATCTCGCCCAGGTGTTCGCCCGGTCCGAGGCTCGCGAGCGGGATCTCGCCGTCGGGGGTGTCGCGGACCACGTCGATCTCCCCGCTGTCGATCACGTAGATCAGATCGCTCGGATCGCCCTGGCGGAACAGATACTGACCGGCGGTCACCGTGACCGCGCGCGGTGCGACGTCCTCGCTCTGCACGAAATCGGGGCGCATCTCGATGATCTGGTCCGCGAGGGCCAGCATCCGGTCGTCATGGGTCGACACGATCACGATCCGGCCGCCGTCGGTCAGGCCGCGGATGAGGCGCAGCACCCCTTCCACCTGGATGTAGTCGAGGTGGGCGGTGGGTTCGTCGGCCAGGATCACCGGTGGGTCGAGCGCCACGGCCCGGGCGATCGCGACGCGTTGCTGCTGGCCGCCACTGAGCCCGGACGGCAGGTGATCGAGGCGGTCGCCGAGCCCCATCTGCTCGAGCAGTTCGATGGCGCGTTGCTTCGCCTGTGCATGCTTCATCCCGGCCGAGCGCATCGGCACCGTCACGTTCTCGACGGCGCTCATGCTCGGCACGAGGTTGAACGCCTGGAAGACCACACCGACGCCGTGGCGGCGGTAGTCGGTGAGCGGTCGCCCCGAGAGCGTGGTGATCTCGGTCGAACCGTAGGCGATCGTTCCCGAGGTGGGGCGAAGGATCGCCGCCAGGCACGACAGCAGCGTGGTCTTGCCGCATCCGGACGGCCCGAGCAGCAGCGCGAGCGAACCGGCCGGCACGGTCTGGTCGAGGTGTTCGAGCGGTCGTACGGTGTAGTCACCCTTGGTGAACTCGACGGTGAGATCGCGGATGTGGAGGTCGTGCCGGTCGGCGCCGGCCACGGGTGTGGGGTGGTCGGACATCGTCATCCCCCGAACGCCAGGGCAGGTTGCACCGACACGGTGCGTCGGAGCGCGAGCAGACTGGACAGCAACCCGACCCCGACCGTCACGACCGGCAGCAGCACGAACGCAGAGATGGGGATCTCGACGTACATCGGGAACACGGGTGCGAGCAGTGCGCCGAGCAGGGCCGCCAGGATCGCGGCGGCAATCGACAGCACGATCGCCTGCAGCGACAAGCCGGCGGCGATCGCCCCCGTCGAGGTGCCCGTGGCCTTGAACACCGCGAAATCGCGGGTGCGCTCGATGGTCTGCAGGTACAGCACCGAGCCGATGATCGTGGCGGCCACGAGCCAGAGCAGCAGTCGCACCAGTTGGATCGATGCGAGCGCCCCGTCGAGCGGTCGCAGCGTGTCGTCGCGGACCTCGGCTGGCGACATGATCCGGAGCGAGTCCGGGATGGCGTCGGGACGAGTCTCGTACAGGAACGCGTTGGCGACGGGGGCGCCCTGGACGCTGATCGCCTGGGCATCGGTCAGGTCGATGTGCACCACCGGCAGCCCGGCGAACATCCGCTGGCCATCGGTGGTGCCGACCACCTCGAACGACCCGCCACCGAAGCTGATCACGTCGCCGAGCGCGACGCCCTCCAGACTCGAGTCGGCCACCATCTCACCCGGGCCGGCGAGTGTCCGTCCGGTGGTCACCTCGGGGGTGCCGAGCGACCCCGTCGTGACACCGAGCACGATGATGTCGAGCACCTCGTCGGTCGCGATCGTCTGGCGGAGCGTCATCGCCGGCGTCGCGCCGGGTCCGCCGGACTCCATCGGTACCGGCGTGAAGGACGTGAAGGGACCCGAGGTCTGTGCGGACACCCCCCAGGCGTCGGCGCCCACGCCGTCGAGGGTCCGGTCGACCTCGGCCGAGAACGATGCTGCGAGACCGGTCATCACCAAACCGAGCGCGAAGACGAGCGCCACACCGGTCATGGCGATGGCGAACCGACGCCGTCGCCACTGGAGGTCCCTCAGTGCGGCCCTCAGCATGGCTACCCCCCAGGTGTCAGGCCGTCGCACCTGCTCGTTCGATCACGTCACGGATCGTCGACACTACCTGTTCCGCCGTCGCACCGGGTGTGAGCACGGCTGCCACTCCCGCCTCGCTCAGTGCCGGGAGGTCGGCGTCGGGCACGATGCCGCCCACCACCACCGGGATGTCGACGCCCCGCTCGCGGACCTTCTGGACCACCATCGGAGCGAGGGTCATGTGGGCACCCGACAGCATCGACAACCCGATCACGTCGACGTCTTCGTCGACCGCGGCCGAGGCCACCGTGTCGGGGGTCTGGAACAGGCCGGTGTAGACCACCTCGAAGCCGGCGTCGCGCAGGATGCGAGCCACCACCTTCACCCCACGATCGTGGCCATCGAGCCCCACCTTGGCGACCAGCACCCGTCCGCCCGACATCAGCGTGCCCCGTACTCGTAGAAGCCGCGACCGGTCTTGCGTCCGAGCAGGCCCGCCTCGACCATGCGTGACAGCAGCGGCGGTGGGGCGTAGAGCGGCTCCTTGAACTCCTCGTAGAGGCTCTGCGCCACGGCGAGCGTGGTGTCGAGCCCGATGAGGTCGGTGAGGTGCAGCGGACCCATCGGGTGGTTGCAGCCCTCGACCATGCCGGTGTCGATGTCGTCGGCGGTGGCGAAGCCCGACTCCATCATCCGGATCGCCGACAGCAGGTACGGGATGAGCAGCGCGTTCACCACGAACCCGGCGCGGTCCTGGCTCTTGATCACCCGCTTGCGGAGCACCTCGGTGGCGAACGCGTCGGCACGTCCCACCGTCTCGGGTGAGGTCATCAAGCTGGTCACGATCTCGACCAGCCTCAGCACCGGCACCGGGTTGAAGAAGTGGATGCCGAGCACCTGCTCGGGACGTGAGGTCGCGATGCCGAGCTTCATCACCGGGATCGAGCTGGTGTTGCTGGCGAGGATGGCGTGCTGGTCGATCACCACCTTGTCGAGCGTGGTGAACACGTCGGTCTTGAGTGCTTCGTCCTCGACCACCGCTTCGACCACCAGCTGGCGGTCGGCCAGATCGCCGAGGTCGGTGGTGAACGAGAGGTTCGCGACCGCGGCGTCGCGCTCGGCCTCGGTGAGCTTCCCGGAGCCGAGACCACGATCGAGCGACTTCACGAGCCGGGCGCGTCCGTGCTCGGCAGCGGACTGGTCGATCTCGCGGACCATCACGTCGAGGCCGGCACGTGCACACACCTCGGCGATGCCCGAGCCCATGAGCCCGCAGCCCACCACGCCCACTCGTTCGATCGTCGTTCCCATCGTTCCCACTCCTCTCAGATGACCGGCACTTCGACGTGGCGCCCGAACACATCGCCCATCGCGCCCATCACCTCGCCCAGTGTCGCGTACACGCCCACGGCCTCGATCAGCGTGGGCATCAGGTTGATCTCGGGGTCGGCCGCCTCGGTGCGGAGCTTCGCGAGCGCGTTGGCGACAGCGGTCTCGTCGCGGTCGTCGCGCACCTTCTGGAGGCGCTTGAGCTGGCGGGCTTCGTCCTCGTTGGTGATCTGGAGCACCGGGATCTGTTCGTCGTCGTTGCCGTCGGTGAACCGGTTCACCCCGACGATGGTGCGACGGCCGTCGTTGAACGACCGCTCGAGGTCGTAGGCGGAGTCAGCGATGCGTCCCTGGAAGTAGTTCTCCTCGATGCCGGCGATGCACCCCTCGAGCATCGACCCACGGCCCAGCTCGTCGAGGTGGGCGAAGATCTCCTCGGCCTGTCGTTCCATCTCGTCGGTGAGCTCCTCGACGTACCACGAGCCGCCGAGTGGATCGGCCACGTGGGCCACGTTCGTCTCGTGGGCGATCACCTGCTGGGTGCGCAGGGCGATGCGTGCCGCCTTCTCGGTCGGGAGGGCGAGCGCTTCGTCCATCGAGTTGGTGTGGAGCGACTGCGTGCCGCCGAGCACCCCGGCCAGGGCCTCGATGGCGGTTCGCACGATGTTGACCTCGGGCTGCTGTGCGGTGAGCGACACGCCGGCCGTCTGGGTGTGGAAGCGCATCTGCATCGAGCGCTCGTTGGTGGCCCCGTAGCGCTCCTTCATCCAGCGCGCCCAGATCCGACGGGCGGCGCGGTACTTGGCGATCTCCTCGAAGAAGTCGATGTGCGCGTTGAAGAAGAAGCTGAGGCGTGGCGCGAAGGTGTCGATCGGGAGGCCTGCCTGCATCGCCAGCTCGACGTACGCGAAGCCGTTGGCCACCGTGAACGCCAGCTCCTCGGCGGCGGTGGAACCGGCCTCGCGGATGTGGTAGCCGGAGATCGACACCGAGTGCCAGCGGGGCATCTCGGCGGCGGTGAACGAGATGGTGTCACGCACCAGCCGCATCGACTGACGCGGTGGGAACACGAACTCCTTCTGTGCCTGGTACTCCTTCAAGATGTCGTTCTGCAGCGTGCCACCGAGCTTCGATCGGTGCACCCCCGCCTTCTCCGCCTGCGCCACGAACATCGCGAAGATCACCGCGGCCGGGCTGTTGATGGTCATCGACGTGGTGATCTCGCCGAGGTCGATACCGGCGTAGAGGTCCTCCATGTCGGCGAGGCTGTCGATGGCCACGCCGCAGCGGCCGACCTCGCCGATCGACATCGCATCGTCGGAGTCGAGGCCGAGCAGCGTGGGCATGTCGAACGCGGTCGAGAGACCGTCGCCGCCCGACTTGATGATCTCCTTGAACCGCCAGTTGGTGTCCTCGGCGGTGCCGAACCCGGCGAACATCCGCATCGTCCAGAGCTTGGACCGGTACATCGAGGCGTACGGGCCGCGGGTGTACGGGTACACACCCGGGAACTCCCCGTCGGCCGGGCCGTACACCGGCTCGAGCGGGATACCCGACATCGTGGTGAAGTCGGCGTCACGGGTCCGCGACGCGTCGTACGCCGCCTGCCACTGCTCTCGGGGGTCCATCCGGTCAGTTTACTTTGATATCAAAGTAGATGAAAGCGCGAACTGTCTGTGCGGAGCCCGTGGAAATGGCCGATTCCCGCGGACGGTTCGGAGGGGTGGCGCTCGTGCGTCAGGCGAAGTCGCGGAAGGCGCGGCGGACCTGCTTGAGGTGGGCGTAGAGGTCGGCGGAGTCGTCGTGGTCGAGTGGCCAGGCGGCGAACACGAGCTCGTTGAGCTGATCGGTGGCGGCCACGGCTCGGCGGCGACCCTCGTCGGTGATGGTCGCCATCACGCTGCGCCCGTCGGCGGGGTTCGGGCTGCGCTCGACCAGACCGTCCTCCTCGAGCCGGCTCACGGCGTTGGTGACGCTGGCCGGGTGCACCTGCAGCCGCTCGCCCACCTTGCCGACCGGGAGCGCGCCGGTGCGGGTGAAGTGCAGCAGCATCAGCACCTCGTAGCGAGCGAACGTGAGACCGAACGGCTTGAGGACGCGCTCGACCTCGCTCAGCACGATCTGCTGCACCCGCATGATCGACGTGACGGCTCCCATCCCGTCGACGGCGGAGCTCCAGCCGTGCCGGGCCCAGTTCTCGCGCGCCGCGTCGATCGGGTCGAGCGCGAGCCGTGGTTCGTCCGGCGATGGCATGGTCGGCGACGGTAGCCGCCGCGCGCCGGTCAGTCGGGCAGCTTGTCGGCGGCCTTCTTGGCCGCATCGGCCGCCGAGTCGACCTTGTCGCCGTGCGATCCGGCCTTGCCCTTGACGGCCTTGGCGCCGGTGTCGATCCCGTCCTTGATCGGCTTCTTCTTGCCCTTGGTCAGGCTGGACAGTTTGTCGGCGATTCCCATCCGCTTAGTGTGCCAGATTCAGTACGGAAGCACGCGACCGTGGACGTCGACGAGGAGGATCACGTGACAGCTGGAGACGACGCGTTCGAGACGATCCGGATGGAGCAGTTCGAGAGCGGGGTGTGTCGTATCACCCTGGATCGCCCCGAGGCGCGCAACGCCCAGGACAAGCAGATGACCTACGAGCTCAACCGGGCGTTCGACCACGCCGCCGGTGATCGGGCGGCGAAGGTGGTCGTGCTGGCCGGCGCCGGCCCCCACTTCAACGCCGGTCACGATCTGCGCGACCGGTCGAAGATCGCCGGCTTCGACTCGGTGTCGACGTGGCGGGAGTTCGATGCCCCCGGCGCCGAGGGATGGATGGCCGCCGAGCACGAGCTCTACCTGCAGATGTGCCTGCGATGGCGCGACTTCCCCAAACCCACCATCGCCCAGGTGCACGGCCGCACGATCGCCGGCGGGCTGATGCTGATGTGGGTGTGCGATCTGATCGTGGCGGCCGACGACGCCACCTTCAGCGATCCGACCGTGGCGTTCGGCGTGAACGGCGTGGAGTACTTCGCCCACCCGTGGGAGCTCGGGCCCCGCAAGGCCAAGGAGCTGCTCTTCACCGGTGACGAGCTGTCGGCCGCCGACGCGCTCTCACTCGGGATGGTGAACCGCGTCGTGCCGCGCGACGAGCTCGAGGCGGTCACGCTCGCCCTGGCGGAGAAGATCGCGACGAAGTCGTCGATGGGGCTCAAGCTGGCCAAGCAGTCGGTGAACCAGGCGGTCGACGCGCAGGGGTTCCGTACCGCGCTGAACGCCGCGATGTCGTTGCAGCAGCTCGGGCACTCGAACAACCAACAGGTGCACGGCATGCCGATCGACCCGGCCGGCCTGCCACCGTCGATGCGCCCCCGTTGACATCGTCCCCGGGATCAATTCCACTGTTATTGCCAGCTGGCCCGAGGAGTTCCCATGACCGACACCCGCCCCACCACGTCGCGCTATCTCGACGGGAACTACGCACCCGTGAGCGAGGAGGTCACGGCGTTCGACCTGCCGGTGATCGGCGAGCTCCCCGTCGAGCTCTCCGGTCGCTATCTGCGCAACGGACCGAACCCGATCGGCACGGTCGATCCCTCCACGCACCACTGGTTCGTGGGCGACGGCATGGTGCACGGCATCCGGCTGCACGAGGGTCGGGCCGAGTGGTACCGCAACCGCTACGTCGGGTCGGCCACCGTCGCGCAGCACCGGGGCGGCCCCGACATCGCCGGACCGAACTGGAACGGCAGCGCGGGCGGCCCGAACACCAACGTGGGCGGATTCGCCGGCACCACGTGGGCGATGGTCGAGGCGGGCGCCTGCCCGGTCGAGCTGACCTACGACCTCGACACGATCGGCCGCAACGACTTCTCCGGCACCCTGCCCGGTGCCTTCACCGCCCATCCCAAGATCGATCCCGTCACCGGTGAGATGCACGCGATGGTCTACGCGTGGGCCGAGTGGCTCGACCACGTGCAGTACGTGGTGGTCGGCACCGACGGCCGGGTCCGTCACACCCTCGATGTGCCGCTCCCGGGGATGACGATGATGCACGACATGTCGCTGACCGAGCGTTACGCGGTGGTGTACGACCAGCCCTGCACCGTCGATCTCGACCTGGCGTTCGCCGGGCGCTTCCCGTTCCGCTGGGATCCGGAGTACGGCAATCGCGTCGGGCTCCTCCCGCGGGAGGGCACGGCCGACCAGATCGTGTGGATCGACGTGCCGCTCGGCTACTCGTTCCACCCGATGAACGCCCACGACGCGCCCGATGGTTCGGTGGTGATCGACCTCTGCGTGTACGACCGCATGTTCGACACCGACCTGCTCGGTCCCTTCGGCGACGGCATGGCACGGCTCGAGCGATGGGTGCTGAACCCGGCCACCCGCACGGTGTCGACCACGGTGATCGACGAGACCCCCAACGAGTTCCCACGCCACCGCGGTGCCCTGACCGCTTCGGCGCACCGCTACGGCTATTGCGCTCAGCCGTCCGCCGATCCTGCCGCCGGGTGGCCCACGCTCAAGCACGATCTGCAGACCGGCACCCGCACGGTGTTCGACCACGGCCCGGGCCGCGCTGCCGGTGAGCCGGTGTTCGTGCCCCGGCCCGGGAGCGATCCCGTCGAGGCCGAGGACGACGGCTGGCTCGTCACCTTCGTGCACGACGTGGGTGAGGGCACCGCCGAGTTCGTGGTGCTCGATGCCCGCGACTTCGATCGTGGCTGTGTCGCCCGGGTCCCGCTGCCCCAACGGATCCCGTTCGGGTTCCACGGCAACTGGGTGAGTGATCGGGCGGTGCCGCCGCCGACGTGAGCCGGCCCACGCCACGCATCGGTTCAGCGGTACTCGCGCGCCGCCTGATCGTACGCAGCGATCACCGCCACGACGGTGAGCCCGACGAGGGCGATCAGGCCCACGATGGTGACGGCGTGCAGCTCGATCTCGGAACCGCGCTGGCCCGGGTTGGCGAAGCCCGGGCCGACCGGAGCGTCGCCGAGGCCCAGCAGGGTCGACAGTGCGAGCCAGACCGAGACGGTCATCCCGCCGATGGCGAGTCCGAGTCCGTAGCGACGCACGAGCAGGAACCCGATCACGCCGGTGTAGGCGAGCAGGCCGAGTTGCACGAGGCGTCCGACCACGAACCAGGTCGGCAACCCGAGTCCGCCGCTGCCGGGGCTCCAGTTGTCGTCGAGGGTGGCGGTGCCCTGGGGGATCAGGGGGCCGGCGGCGGCGATCACGGCGGCCACGGCACCGAGTGAGGCGATCCAGGGATTGAGCCCGCGACGTCGGTCACGACCGGCGCTCGCCAGTGACACGGCGAACGTCAAGAACCCGAGCACCCCGGCCGCCAACAGCACCCAGTAGCCGACGTCGCGGGTGATCGTGACCGTGAACGCCTCGGTGGTGGGTCGGCTCACGGCGTCGACAGCCGATTCGATCGGCCGCTCCGACAAACCGATCGTGAGGGCGACCCATCCGGTGATGGCGAGCCCGGCGCCCCCGGCGAGGCCGGCGGCCCATCGCTGCCGGAACCCCGCCCCGATCACACCGGCCAGCAGCATCACCAGGGCCACGATCATGGCGCCGGGGAGGTTGGTGCCCAGGTCGGCCACGAGCCAGTCGCCGGTGTCGAACGCAGGTGTGCGGGCGTCGGTGCGGATGGCGATCACCCGGGTGAACATCCCGAACAGCGCGGTCATGCCGGCCACGAGTCCCAATCCCGAGACCACGCCGATGCGGAAACCGCCGAGCGCGCCGGTGCCGTCGGCTGGATCGCTCAGCAGCGGCGCAGTGGCCGGCGGCAGCTGGTCGGTGGCGGTGCCGGCGACCACGGTCGTGGTGGCGCCGCTCGTGCCGGCGCTCGGCGACGGCCCAGCGACCGGTGCAGCGGGAGTGTCGCGCAACAGGTCGGGTTCGTCGAGTGCCAGGTCGTAGAGCTGCGGGGCCCCGACCGGAGCCGGCATCGGCCCGGTCGACGACGTGTCGTCGTCCTCGTCGTCCTCGTCGTCCTCGTCGTTCTCGCTACCTGGGTCGCCATCGTCGCCAGCAGCATCGTCGCCGTCAGCATCGTCGGCGCCGCCGTCGGGGGGAGCCGGGAGATCGACCGTGACCGGGAGCTCCGCGGTGGCCGGAGGGTCTGGCAGCTGGTCGTTGCCACCGGTGTCGTCCACGACGGCGATGGGTTGGGTGGCCTCGACGGCCGGCTCGAGCGCCCCGCCACACTCGGCGCAGAACTTCTGGCCGAGGCGTGCCTCGGTGCCGCACCGGTTGCAGAACATCCTCCGGATGCTACGAGCCCGATCGTGCGGCGTGCGTCCACCCGGAGGGGACACGGTGTGTTCCGGCCGCCGGCTCGCGAGAATCAGGTGCGTGTCCGGCCGCTTCGCACCCTCGCCGACCGGCGATCTCCATCTCGGCAATCTCCGGACCGGACTGCTCGCGTGGCTCCTCGCGCGTTCGGAGGACCGTGGATTCCTCGTGCGGATGGAGGATCTCGACCGTGTCACATCGTCGACCGATCACGAACGCTCGCAGCTCGCCGACCTGGCGGCGCTGGGTCTCGACCACGACGGCCTCGTGGTGCGCCAGAGTGATCGGTTCGCCCTCTACGACGACGTGATCGCTGATCTCACGGCGGCCGGTTCGGTCTACCCGTGCTGGTGCAGTCGACGGGACGTGGCTGCCGAGATCGAGGCAGCCGCGAACGCACCCCACGGGTCCACCGGTCACGCCGATCACTCAGGGCTCGCCGGTTCGGACGATGTCGACGTCTCGACGGTCGAGTGGATCGGCGAGCCGGTACGCGCCTACCCGGGCACGTGTCGGGACCTCTCGAACGCGCAGCGGGCCGAACGGGAGGCGACCGGTCGGCCGCCGGCATTGCGGTTGCGGGCCCACGATGTGGTGGTCGAGGTGCACGATCGGCTGTGGGGAACCCGCCGCGGCCTCGTCGACGACGTGGTGCTCCGCCGCGGCGACGGTGTACCGGCCTACAACCTGGCGGTGGTGGTGGACGACCACCTGCAGGGGGTCACCCAGGTCGTCCGGGGCGACGATCTGCTGTCGTCCACGCCCCGCCATGTGCATCTCCAGCGTCTCTTGGGCTTCGACACCCCCCAGTACGTGCACGTGCCGCTGGTGCTCGGTGCCGACGGTGAACGCCTGGCCAAGCGCCACGGGGCGATCACGTTGTCGGACGTCCGCGAGCGGGGGCTCGGACCAGCCACCGTGCTCCGGGCGCTCGCACGCTCGCTGGGCCTCGACGTGGACGATCGCAGCGAGACCGCCGTCGAGCTCCTCGAGGCAGCGGACACCTTCGACCTCGGTCGAGTGCCACGGGTGCCCGTCACACTCGACGAGCAGCTCGATCTGCGACGATCTCCGACGTGAGCGACCCGGTGCCCGATGCGATCGACGATCTCGAGCGGGTGCTCGGCTATCGCGACGCCGTCGACGATGCCGGGGACGGCGGTGCGGTCGACCTGGTCGGTCCTGAGCTGGTGCAGCTGCCCTGCTGGACGCCGCGCTTCTGCCAGGCCCTGATCCGCGCGGCCGAAGCGGTCGGTGGGTTCGCGCCCGATCCCGACGACCCGGTGCCCGGCCACGAGGTGTCGCTCGCGACGATCAGCCCAGCGCTGTTCGGCGCGGTGCAGGACGATTTCGGCCGGCGCATCTGGCCGCGGCTCCGAGAGGTGTGGCCGCACATCGACTATCACGGCATCCGCGACGTGTTCGTCATCCGCTACACCCTCGGCGAGCAGGAGACGCTCCGGCTGCACCACGACGTGGCCCAGGTCTCTGCATCGATCAAGCTCTCCGATCAGCACGAGGGCGCCGAGTTGTGGTTCCCCCGGCAGCGCGTCGACAACGTCTCGCAGCCGGTCGGGTCGATGCTCGCCTGGCCGTCGCTGGTGACCCATCCCCACGAGGTCCGGCCGCTGCGCAGCGGGGTGAAGTACGGCGCCACCGTCTGGTTCGAGCTCCCCGGCGACGTGCTGATGGCCTGATCGCGCCCCGGGTCGACCACCCGATGGGTGGAATCGGATGTGGTGCCCGCTGGCTCGCCGTGGTCATTGCTAGCCTCGACGCGGTGATCCGTCGGCCAACCAATGTTCTCGTGCTCGGGATCGCCGCGCTGGCGCTCACGGCCTGTTCGACCACGGCGTTGAGCAGCTCGCCGGTTCCGCCCACCGTGCCGCCCACGGTCGCGTCCACCACCGAGGTCCCCGAGACCACCGAGGTCGAGGAGGTCCCCGAGACCACCGAGGCGCCCGAGACCACCGAGGTCGACGAGGTCGACGAGGTCGAGGCGGTCCCCGAGACCACCGAGAGCACCACGAGCACACTGCCCCACAACGTGGTCATGGTCGACCAGCTCGACCCGCCGCTCGAGGTGCTCGGCACCAGCTCGGGGTCGGAGACCGCTCGACTCCAGGAACGACTGCTCGAGCTCGGGTTCTGGGTGCAGTCGGTCGACGGCAACTACGGCCTCACGACCCGGCAGGCCGTGATGGCGTTCCAGAAGTTCCTCGGGCTCACCACCGACGGTGTGGTCGGCCCCGAGACCGCGCACTACCTCACCCATCTCACCGAGCGCCCGCGCGGCCGCGCCGACGCCGGCACCCTCGTCGAGGTCGACAAGTCCAAGCAGCTGCTGTTCTTCGTGATCGACGGCAAGACCGAATGGATCCTCAACACCTCGACGGGCACCGAGGTGCCCTACGAGCGTCCCAACTCGAACGATCCAGCGATCATCGAGCGGGGTTCGTCGGTCACCCCCACCGGGCTCTTCGGCGTCGACCGCCAGCGGCCCGAGGGCTGGTGGGAGGGCGATCTCGGTGAGATCTACCGACCGAAGTACTTCGTGGGCGGAGTGGCCGTGCACGGCTCGAACAGCATCCCGAACTACCCGGCGTCACACGGGTGCGTGCGCGTGAGCGTGCCGGCCATGGACTGGATCTGGGAGAACGAACTCATGCCGATGCGTTCCCCCGTCTGGGTCCACGGCGAGATCCCCGCCTCCTGACGACCGTCAGGCGTCGCGGCGGCGGATCCGCAGCGGATGGTCGGCCGACGTGAGACAGCGTCCGGTCTCGACGTCGAAGCGCCAGCCGTGCAGCGTGCACACCAGCTCGTCACCCTCGATCTCGCCGAACACCGAGAGATCGGCGTTGCGGTGCGGGCAGCGGCGCTGCACCACGAAGTCGCCCAGCTCGACATCGGGTTCGGTCTCGGTGGGCGGGGCCAGTTTGCGGACGGCCTCGGCCTCCGTGCGGCGCATCCGCTCGACCGACAGTGACTTGAAGAAGTTGTAGAGGTACTCGTTGAAGTCGCCGGCCCGCCACGCGGTGAACCGGCACGACAGGAACAGCGAGTTGCTCCAGTCGACGGCCCGGCGCGCCACCACGGTCTCGACCAGTTCGCGCGGGATGTCGAAGCGGAACTCGTGTGCCTCGCCGGCGTACGGTCGCACCTCGCCGGCGGGGAAGTCGATCACGATCTCGAGGTCGCCGGCGCGTAACAGACACGCCGACCCCACGGCGTTCCGTAGGGTGGGCGCCATTGCCAGGAGTGGCTCCCACCAGGCCCTGAGGGTGGTGAGCAGATCGGTCCGGCCGTGGCCGGCCCAGCCGGCATGGAGGTGATCGAGCCACTCGGCCCAGTCGGCCTGGTAGCGACGCAGGTAGTCGGCCTTGTGGTCGAAGATCGCTGCGATCTCCGCGTCGGGAGCCGGCTGCCGTACCTCGATCGAGTCGGGTGACAGTTCGATCTCGGTGCCTGGCACGGCGAGCACCCCGCGGTGGCCGGCGGCGTCGAGCCGCTCCATGAACGATCGCTGATCGGGGAAGATGCTCGGCTCGTGGCCGTCGATCACGTTGAGGTGGAACAGGTCGGGGTCGAGGAACGCAGGTGGGCCGGCACTGGGCACCACGGCACGCGCGCCGATCGCCTCCACGTAGCGCATGGCACGGGTGAACTGGCTCTCGACCTTGGCCGCGCAGAGCTCGCGCTTGGTGTGCTCGGGCATCTCGTACACCATCGGGTACCAGATCGCACCCGAGTACTGCAGCCAGTGCAGATCGACCGGGCCGTGCGCGGTCAGCGCACCGAGGTCGGTGGTGCGGCAGTCGTTCTGGTTGACCAGCCGGGTGTGGCCATCGGACACCACCATCGCCGAATCACCACCGGGGCCGTCGGTGATCGAGGTCTCGACGTGGATCGCCACGGTCAGTCCCGGCGCGAGCTCGAGCTCCTCACCATCGGTGGTACGGATGAACTCGGTGAAGCCGAGGGCGCGCATCGTGCGCTCCTGCTCCCTGGTCGGGTAGCCGGGCAGGAGGACGGGGATGTCTCGGCGGAGATGCTCACGCAACCACGCCTCATCGTGGTGGTCGCCGTGGAGATGGGTGACATAGAGGTAGTCGGCCGACTCGATGCGGGCGAGGAGGTCGTCCGACAGTCGATCGTTGCGGGGGAACACGAACCACGACCCGAAGAAGGCCGGTACGAACCACGGATCGCAGAGGATCGAGCCCCCGTCGGTCTCCACGAGCAGGCCGGCATGTCCGATCGACGTGGCGCGCATCAGCGTCACGTTACCGATGGCGACGTCCTCAGGCGACGGGCGGATCGGTGTACTGCTGGCCGGCGCGTGAGACGTGCTCGGTCCACTGTGTGCCGTCCCAGTAGCGGAGCTCGAAGCGGCCCGCCGGATCGGCGTACCACCCGGCCGGTGCGGCACTGGCCGCTGCCTGCTGCACCGGCTCGGGCTCGGGCTCGGGCTCGGGTTCGGGCTCGGCTTCCGGCTCCGCCAAGCGGTCCGGGTCGGGTTCCGGGTCCGGGTACGCTTCCGGGGCGGCGTCGGCCTCGGCACCCCATCCCGCCGGCTCGACGGGTTCGGGCGCCAGCTCCGGGGTCGCTGCCGGGGCGTCGTCGGCCAGGGCCGTCTCGGCGGCAGCGGCTTCGGGCGTGGTGGTGTCGGCGAGCGTGAAGGAGAATTCCTGCTCGGCACCCGACGAGTCGTCGGTCTG
>REDU01000041.1 GCA_007693335.1 Ilumatobacter sp.
CTCCTCGCCGCGGGTGGTGATCGGGTGACCGCCGAGCTGCACCACGGCCATCTCCATCGAGTGGCGGGTACGGGTGGACGGCTTCTCGAACAGCAGTGCTGCGCCCTCCCGGCCGGCCGGCCCCTCGAGCGGACAGCCGAGCGATTCGACCGGTCGCTCTGCGAGGTCGAGGACGCGACCGATCTCGTCGACGCTCATGTCGGTCACGTCCAGCAGATGGCGGGCCATCACTCGGTCCCCTGGGCAGCAGAGTCGGCGCGGACCTCGGCGATCGCGTCGGCCACGATCGCCACCGCCTCGTCGATCTCGTCGTCGGACACGGTGAGCGGGGGCGCGAACCGGAGCGTGGACGGTGTCACGGCGTTCACGATGAGGCCGCGTGGGAGGGCAGCGGCCACGACGTCGGCGGCAACGAGACCGTGGTCGAGCTCGGCGCCCACCAGGAGCCCGGCGCCGCGGGTGGACGTCACGCCGTCGGTGGCCTCGAGCGCATGGCGGAGGCGGTCGCCCTGCCGACGGGCGAGTGCGGGAGCGTCGAGTCGGCGCATCTCGGCGATCACCGCCGAGACGGCGGCCGTGGCGATGGCAGTGCCGCTGTACGTGCTGCCGTGGTCACCGGGGCGGAAGACGGCGGCCACGTCGAGACGCGCCCAGCACGCCCCCACCGGCATGCCGTTGCCCATCGCCTTGGCGAGCGTGACCACATCGGGTGACACGCCCGCATGTTCGAAACCGAACCAACGGCCGGTGCGGGCGAAGCCGGTCTGGATCTCGTCGACCATCATCAGCGCGCCCGTGCGGTCGCAGAGCTCGCGAATCCCCTGGAGGTAGCCGTCGGGCGCCGGCATCACGCCGCCCTCACCCTGGATCGGCTCGATCAGCACGGCGGCCACCGTGGCATCGACCGCCGACTCCATCGCCGCGAGGTCGCCCCACGCCACGTGCCGGAACCCGTCGGGCATCGGCTGGAACGGCTCGTGTTTGGCGGGCTGGCCGGTGGCAGCGAGGGTGGCGAGCGTGCGGCCGTGGAAGCTCCCGAACGCACTGACGACGGTGTGCCGACCGCGCCCTCCGTGTCTGCGGGCCAGTTTGATGGCGCATTCGTTCGACTCGGCGCCCGAGTTGGTGAAGAACAACTGTCCGGCGTGGCCGGTGGCCGCCGCCAGGAGCTCGTTCACGGCCAGGGCGGCACCGGTGGCGACGGGGTTGGAGAAGAAGTTGCTGACGTGGAGCAGCGTGCGAGCCTGCGTCGCGATGGCGTCGGCCACCGCCTCGTTGGCGTGGCCGAGCGACACCACGGCGATGCCGGCCAGGAAGTCGAGGTACCTCGTGCCGTTCGAATCCCACACCTCGGTGCCGCGCCCCCGCTCGATGCTGAGCTGCGGCGGGCCGAACACCGGCATGAACGGACAGTGCTCCTGGCCCAGCGTGTCGAACGGATGGGACGGATCGGTCATGGTGCACTCCGTGTCGATCGTTCGTCGGCGCGGATGTCCGCGGCCAGCGGGGCCACCATGGTGCCGATGCCGGCGTCGGTGAACAGCTCGAGCAGCAGGACGTGGGCGATGCGCCCGTCGAGGATGTGGGCCCGGTTCACCCCGCTGCGCACGGCTCGGATGCAGCTGGTCACCTTGGGGATCATCCCGCCCGCGATGGTGCCGTCGGCCACCAGTGCCTCGAGCTCGTCGGCGTGGGTCTGCCGGATCAGGCTCGTGGCCTCGGCCACGTCACGCCGGAGACCTTCGATATCGGTCAGGTACACGAGCTTCTCGGCTCCCAGCGACTCGGCGATGGCTCCGGCAACGGTGTCCGCGTTGATGTTGTAGGCCTGTCCGGCCAGATCGGTCCCGACGGTGGCGACCACCGGCACGAACTCGTCGCGCAGCAGACCCTGGAGGATCCCGGGGTTGATCGCGGTGACGTCTCCCACGTAGCCGAGCTCGGGCGCCCGCGGCGCAGCCTGGATGAGCCGGGCGTCCTCGCCGCTCACGCCCACGGCGTAGTTCCCGTGCACGTTGATGGCCGCCACGATCTGCGGATTGACCTGCCCGATCAACACCATCCGGGCGATGTCGACGGTCTCGGCGTCGGTCACCCGGAGGCCGTCACGGAACTCGGTGGTCTTTCCGAGCCGGTTCATCAGCTGGCTGATCTGGGGGCCGCCTCCGTGCACCACCACCGGGCGGATGCCGACCAGACGCATCAGCACGATGTCCTCGGCGAACAGCGCCAACGCGTCGTGATCGCTGGTACCGGCCAACGCGTTGCCGCCGTACTTCACCACCACGACCTTGCCCGCGAACCGGCGGATGTACGGGAGCGCCTCGACCAGGGTGGCGACCTTCTGGGTGGCGACCTCGATCACGGGGCCACCCCCACGATCGGCAGCCCGGCGGTCTCGGTCAGCCCCAGTGCCACGTTGGCGGCCTGCACGGCGCCGCCCGATGCACCCTTGGTGAGGTTGTCGAGCGCGGCGATGGCCATCACGTAGCCCGTCCGCGGATCGAACCGGGCCGTGATGTGGACGGTGTTGGCGCCGAGGGTGGCCTTGGTGGACGGGCTGGCCTCGTCGACCACCACGAACGGTTCGTGCTCGTACCGCTCCCGGAACAGGGCGAGCAACGACTCGGTGGTGGGTGTGGTGCCGGTGGACGGCCTGGCGTAGCACGTGGCGAGGATCCCCCGGTTCATCGGGGCGAGGTGCGGCGTGAAGAGCACCTGGGCGCCGATCTCCTGCTCCATCTCGGGCGTGTGGCGGTGATCGAGCAGGCCGTACGCCACGAAGTTCTCGTCGACCGTGGTGAAGCTGTTCGCGTCCTTGGGCACTCGTCCGGCCCCCGTCACGCCGCTGGCGGCGTCGACGATGACACCAGCGGTCTCGATGGCGCCGGCCCGGACGAGCGGCTCGAGGGCCAGCGTCGCAGCGGTCACATAGCAGCCCGGTGTGGCGACGAGCCGAGCGCCACGGAGCCGCTCACGGTGGATCTCGGGCAATCCGTACACGGCGCGTTCGAGCAACTCGGGCCGGGTGTGGTCGAACCCGTAGTAGGTGGGGTATGCCGACACGTCGCGCAGGCGATAGGCCGCCGAGAGGTCCACCACGCACCCGACCCGGTCGACCAGATCGGCCGCCGTGTCCAGGCTGGCCTCGTGCGGGAGCCCGAGGAAGACGAGGTCGAGCGAGGCGGCGCGTTCGGCGTCGTAGGTCTCGAACACGAGATCGGGGTACGCAGCGGCAAGTGACGGATAGACCGACCGTGCGGAAGCACCCGCGAGCGAGTCGCCCGTCGCGTACACGACCTCGAAGTCGGGATGCGACGCGGCGAGGCGGAGGAGCTCGGCGCCGGTGAACCCCGACGCCCCGATGATGCCGACCTGGACCATGAACGCATGACCATACAGAGAAACGAATGCTCATGCAATACAGGTGGGTCCGACGTTCGCGTGCCGGGGCGCCCCGGTCACGGCACACTGGAGGGGTGATCCCCGGAACGTCGCCCACCAAGGGACGACTGCTCGTCGCCACCCCGCCCCTCGACGATCCCAATTTCGATCGCACCGTCATCTTCATGCTCGAGCACCACCACGAGGGCGCGCTCGGCGTCGTCATCAACCGTCCGACCGACGAGGAGCTGGGCGAGCCGCTCGACCGCTGGGCCGAGTTGCAGGCCGTGCCCGGAGCTGTGTTCGCCGGAGGTCCGGTCGAGCCCGAGGCGCTGATCGCCCTCGCCCGCACGCCCACACCGATCGAGGAGCCCACCGAGGAGTACTCACCGGTGGTGGGTCACGTGGTCTCGGCCGACCTCTCCGTCGACCCGGCGCTCGTGGCCGGCGCCTTCGAGGCGGTGCGGGTGTTCCGCGGGTACTCGGGCTGGGGTCCCGGCCAGCTCGAGGCCGAGATCGAGTCGGGGTCGTGGCTGGTGCTCGACACCGAGGCCACCGACCTGTTCTCGGATCATCCCGAGGAGCTCTGGCGCGACATCCTCCGGCGTCAACCGGGACGCCTCGCCTGGCTCGCCACCGCCCCCGACGACCTCGCCGCCAACTGACCGCGACCCATTCCCGAACTGTCCGCGGCGATCAGGCACATCCGCCCGATCCCCACAGACGGTTCGAGGTGCTTGTCGGGAACCAGCCGCGCTGCCCCGGGCGAGCGAGTGATGTCACGAGCGGAGGCGAGCGCCGAACTTCCCGGCGGCGGCGATGCACGCATCACGGACCGACGCCACGTCGGCATCGGTGAGGTTGCGGTCGGGGGCTTGGAGCCGCAGGCGGTAGGCGAGGCTGCGGCTCCCCTCGTCGACACCGGGGCCCCGATAGACGTCGAACAGGTCGAGATCGACCAGCAGGTTGCCGGCGCCCTGCCGGATGGCCTTGTCGAGCCGCTCGGCCGGGATCGAGTCGTCGAGGGCGAACGCCAGGTCGAGGTCGCTCGACGGCGATCGACTCACGGCGCTCCAGCGGGCGGGCTTCGGCTCACGGTCGAGCACGTACCCGAGGTGCAGCTCGAGGATCGCGACCCGCTCGGTGACCTCGAAGGCGTCGAGCACGGCAGGATCGACCTCCCCGACCGCACCCGCGACGTCACGGCCGATCGAGAGCGTGGCCGACCTCGTCGCGTGCAGGCCCGGCGGCACCTGCGACTGGTCGAGCCGAGCCCCGACGCCGAGGGCCGCGGCGACCTCGCGCCACACCGCCATCGCGGCGGGCGCCTCGTCGCCCGCCAGCACGACACACAGCGCCTCGTACTCGTCGGGCAGCTCGCCCTCACCGGGCGGGTACACGTGGCCGATCTCGAACAGGCGCGCCCCCGTACGGCGGTGCGACTCGTTGAACGCCACGGCACGGAGCATGCCGGGACGCAAGGAGGTGCGCAGCACGCTCTCATCGGCCACGAGCGGGTTCGTGATGCTCACAGCGGTGGGATCGAGGCCGGCCTTCTCGGCGGTGTCGGGAGCGAGGAACGGATTCGGCATGGCCTCGGAGATGCCGAGGCCGAGCAGTACCTGACGCAACAGGCGTCGACGCTGTTGGTGCACCGAGAGGTGTCCGTGCACGGTCGACTTCGGCACCTCGCGACCGATCCGGTCGTACCCGTGGTGGCGGGCGACCTCTTCGACCACATCGATCTCCTCGGTGCAGTCGGGACGCCACGACGGCAGAGCCACCGTGAGCGGCTCGTCCGGACCGCCCGACACCGTGAAACCGATCGGATCGAGGAGCGAGGTGATGTCAGCAGCCGTGAGCCCTGTGCCGAGTACGCGGTTGACCTCGGTGACCCGCAGCTCGCACGAGCGGTGCTCATCGGGGAGCGAGGCTCCGCGCCCGTCAGCGGCTCCGGCGTGCACGACCAGATCGGGACACGTCTCGCGCAGGAGCTCGACGAACCGGGCGATCGAGACGTCGATGCCGTACGGATCGACGCCACGCTCGTTGCGCGCCGATGCCTCCGATCGGAGTCCGAGCCGCTGTGCGGTCTGCATGATGCCGAGCGGTGCGAACCACGCCATCTCGAGCGCGACCGTGGTGGTGGCGTCGGTGATCTCGGTGTCGAGGCCACCCATCACGCCGGCAATGCCGATGGGGCGGTCGGCGGCATCACAGATGAGCAGATCGTCGGCGGTGAACGTGCGCTGCTCACCGTCGAGCGTGGTCATCGTCTCGGCTTCCGTTGCCAATCGGATCCGGAAGCCCGGGGGACCGCCCTCGGGCCCGCGCAGCGTGGCGAGGTCGTAGGCGTGGTTCGGCTGGTTGAGCTCGAGCATCACGTAGTTGCTCACATCGACCACATTGCTGATCGGGCGCATGCCAGCGGCTCGCAGCCGTTGCGCCATCCAGTCGGCCGATGGGCCGACCCGCACCCCGGAGATCACCGTGGACGTGAACCGTCCGCAGCGATCGCCGTCGACGATCTCCACACCGGCCACCAGTTCTCCACCGGTGACTGCGAGGGTGGGCGTCGGCGGGCGGAATTCGAGTCCGAGGTGCGCGGCGAGGTCGCGGGCCACGCCCACGTACCCCCAGCAGTCGGGCCGGTTGCGGGTCAGATCGATGTCGAGCAGCACGTCGGGCCGGAGACCGAGCACTTCGCCGTAGGGCACGCCGAGCGGCGCGTCGGGCGGAAGGATCATGATGCCCGAATGGTCGTCGCCGAGCCCGAGTTCGAGAGTGCTGCAGAGCATCCCCTCGGAGTCGATGCCGAGGATGCCTCGGCGAGAGATGGTCATCCCGTTCGGCATCTCGGTGCCGAGCGTGGCGAGCGGCAACACGTCGCCCACCTGCATGTTGAACGCGCCACACCACACATGGCGCTCCACGCCGTCACCCGCGTCGACGTACACGCGATGCACCTTGGCGGCATCGGGGTGTGACTCGGTCCGCACCACCCGCGCGGTCACCACACCGGGCACGGTCGCGCCGACGTGTTCCACGTTCTCGACGGCGAGACCGAGCGAGGTCAGGGCGTCGGACAACCGGTCGACGTCGTCACCGAAATCTCCGTACTCGTTGAGCCACGACAACAAGATCTTCATGTCAGGCCCCTCTCAGAACTGCTCGACGAAGCGGAGATCGTTGGTGTACATGTCGCGGATGTCGGCGATCTGGTGCCGCATCACGGCCATCCGGTCGATGCCGAACCCGAAGGCGAAGCCGGTGTACTCCTCCGGATCGATGCCACCGGCCCGCAGCACAGCAGGGTGCACCATGCCGCAGCCGCCCAGCTCGAGCCAGTCGCCGTTCGGCCGACGGATGTCGAACTCGGCCGACGGCTCGGTGAACGGGAAGTACGACGGCCGCAGCCGCGACTCGACATTGCCACCGAAGAAGGCCTTGGTGAACGCCTCGATGGTGCCGGCGAGGTGCGCCATCGTGATGCCACGGTCGACCACGAGCCCCTCGATCTGGTGGAACACGGGCATGTGAGTGGCATCGGGCGTGTCGCGCCGGAACACCCGGCCCGGGGCCACGATGTAGATCGGAGGCTCCATCGCCTGCATGGCACGGATCTGCACCGGCGACGTGTGGGTACGCAGCAGTGTGTGCCCCGGCGTGCCACCCGGCGCCACATGGTCGACGAACAGGGTGTCGAACTCGCCTCGTGCCGGGTGCCCGTCGGCCATGTTGAGCGCTTCGAAGTTGAACCAATCGGTCTCCACCTCGGGGCCTTCCGCCACCTGGTAGCCGAGGCCGATGAACACGTCCTCGAGCCGCTCCCATGCCTGGGTGACCACGTGGGCGTGCCCGCGGGCGGGTCGTGCCGTGAACTCGGTGAGGTCGAGCCGCTCGGACTCGACGGCAGCCGATCGAGCGGCCGCTGCCAGCTCGGCCCGACGCTCGTCGAGCGCGACCGAGACGGCAGCGAGCGCCTCGTTGACCGCAGCACCGGCCGCCTTCCTCTCGTCGACCGATGCGAGTGAGCCGAGCTGACGCTTGAAGGCGGCCAGCTCACCCTTCTTGCCGAGCAGGCGGGCGTCGAGCGCCGCCACGTCGTCGAGCGATGCCGCCGCGGCGACATCGGCCAATGCTGCGTCGCGGGCGACGTTGAGGTCTTCGATCACGGGGATTCCCTTCGGGACGAACGGTCGGAACGGGGGCCGGGCAGATGGTGTCCCCGGGCGGACTCGGTCGTCGGTGCGCGTCGTACGGGCGTCGTCACCGGCCCCGGGTCCACCCGGGGCACCGAAATCGTCGATCCGTCACAGGGGCGAGCGTACGCCCACCACCCGAGTGCATCCAACAGCGATCGGATCCCCGCGAACGCGGTGCGTGCTCGGGCGGGTCCGGACGCCACGGCGCGTCCTCAGGACCGGAGGCGGGAGCGGGCGGCGTCGAAGAGCGCGACGGTGCCGGCCATGGCGACGTTGAGGCTCTCGGCACGGCCGCGGTGCTCGATCGTCACCCAGTTGTCGACCGGGGCGTCGTCGGGCAGACCGTGCGCCTCGTTGCCGAGCACGACCGCGACGCGGCCCGACCAGTCGGCCCGATCCGACGGGGTCCCCCGATGTGACGACGTTCCGACCACCCTGAGCCCGGCGGCGCCCACCTCGGCGACATCGGCGATCACGGTGGGGACGTGGAACAGCGCACCCGCCGACGCCCTGACCACCTTGGGGTTGTAGACGTCGACCGAGCCCGGGGTCACCACCACGGCATCGACACCCGCTGCCTCGGCCGAACGCAGAAGGGTGCCCAGGTTCCCCGGATCGGCGAGGCGGTCGAGCACCACCACGAACGTGGTCGTCGCGAGTTCGACCGTGCGCTGGGGCATCCGCACCACCGCGATCGACCCCTGCGGCGACTCGGTGTCGGCGGCCCGGTCGAGCACACCGTGGGCCAGACGGAACGCCGTCGCCCCTGACACCGGATCGACGTCGGGAGCGACGAATTCCACCTCGATCTCCCACCCGGCGGCCTCCGCCTCGCGGATCAGCACCGGGCCCTCGACCGCGAACGCGCCCTCGTCGTGACGCGCACTGCGGCGCCCCAGGAGGCGCCGCAGTCGCTGGACCTTCGGATTCTGGAACGAGAGCAGTTCGCTCTCGCCGTCGGGTCGGTTCAGAGCGCCGCCTTGGCCTGGGCCACGAGGGCACCGAACGCGTTCGGGTCGGTCACCGCGAGATCGGCGAGGATCTTGCGGTCGACCTCGATCCCAGCGGCATTGAGACCGGCGATGAACCGGCTGTAGCTCATGTCGTGCTGACGACAGGCTGCGTTGATGCGCTGGATCCAGAGACGACGGAACTCGCCCTTCTTGGCCCGGCGGTCACGGAACGCGTACTGCCCGCTGTGGAGCAGCTGCTCGTTGGCCGCACGGAACGAACGGCTCTTGTTGCCGTAGTAGCCCTTGGCCTGCTTCAGAACCTTCTTGTGGCGTTTCTTCGCCGTCACACCGCGCTTGACGCGTGCCATGTGAGTCTCCTTGATCGTTCGGGGGGGCGTGTCGTGGGGTGTCGATCAGCGCTCGGCGAGCAGGCGCTTGATGTTCTTCTCGTCGGTCGCGTGCACGTCACGATCGCCGGCGAGGCGACGGGTGCGGCGCGACGACTTCTTCTCGAAGAGGTGCTGGCGCATGGCCTGCTGACGACGCAGCTTGCCGGTGCCCGTCTTCTTGAACCGCTTGGCGGCGGTCTTACTGGTCTTCATCTTTGGCATCTGGATCTCCTTCTCCTGCGGGCGCCGCTGCGGCCTCGGCCGCTGCTGCTGCATCGGCCTCTGCCTCGGCGGCCGCCTCTGCGTCGGCCTTCTTCATGGCCTCTTGGGCCTTCTTGTCCGGTGCGAGCACCATCGACATGCTGCGGCCCTCGAGCCGGGCCTGGTTCTCGACCTTGGCCATCGGGCCGACGGCCTCGATGACCCCGTCGAGGATCTTCGCCCCGAGTTCGGGGTGGGCCATCTCGCGCCCACGGAACTGCAACGTGACCTTGACCTTGTGCCCCTCCTCGATGAACTCGATGAGGTGTTTGACCTTGGTGTCGAAATCGCCCTTGCCGATCTTCGGCCGGAACTTGACCTCTTTCACCGTGACGTTCGTGGCCTTCTTCCGGGCCTCCTTGGCCTTCTGGGCCTCTTCGTACCGGAACTTGCCGTAGTCCATGATCCGACACACGGGTGGGTTGGCCATCGGCGCGACCTCGACGAGGTCGAGATCGAGACCACGAGCCATGCGCAACGCGTCGGGCACCGGCTTGATGCCGAGTTGATTGCCGTCGGGACCGATCAGTCGGACCTCACGGGCCCTGATCCGGTCGTTGACGCGGTGTTGGTCGCTCTTCGGCGGTGCTATGACTGATCACTCCTGCGCAATGGGTCTGTCCTCCCGGTCCGGTGTCGGCTCGACGCGAAGTCAATGCGGAGCCAGGACCGGTACGTGACCGGTGATCAGGTGCATCGACCCGGACGCACGATGGCCCTGGTGGACCGGTGGCCGGGTGGGGGTCGCCCCCACTTCGCCTCAGTTGTCGTCGGTAGGGTAGCGCACGTGACGAACGAAACCTCTGGGGACGACACCGACCTCGAAGCCGCCGAGCAGGCCCTCGCCGAGGCGCGGGCCCGTGTGCTCGACACTCCCGCCGAGGTGGTGGTGACCAACCACGTCATGGGACTGTACGAACTGGGTGCGATCCACCTGTCGGCCGATCCGCCCGATCTCGTGTCGGCGGCGCTCGCGATCGACTCGGTCGCCGCGCTGGTCGAGGGGCTCGGCGATCGACTCGGCGACGACGCCGCCACGATGCGCACTGCCCTCACCAACATCCAGATGGCGTTCGTACAGATCAAGGCGCAGACCGGCCAGGCGTCTCCGAGCGACGATCCACCGGCCGACGGCTGAACCGGCCGACCGGCGCATCGACCACCCGTCGGTCGCTCACCGCGACGCCCTCGGCCCGCAGCAGCGCCGCCTGTTCACGCTCGTGCCCCGGCACGAGACGTCCAGCGGCGTTCACCACCCTCCACCACGGGAGTTCGGGCACGACACCGGTCCCACCCAGAGAGAGGATCCGTCCCACCAGCCGTTGCTGTCGCGGATGACCGGCCGTGGCGGCCACATCGCCGTAGGTGGTGACCTCACCGGGCGCGAGTGCCACGAGCACCGCCACCACGTCGCGGGTGCGGGCATCCACCGGACGGGCCGATCACCGCGGCCGGAGACCGGCGGCTTCGACCCGGCCCAGCTTGGACCGCAGCTCGAACACGACGTCGAGCCCCACCTCGATGTCGCGTGAACCGTCGGCGATCTCGATGCAGTGGAACGGATACACCGTGTGATCGGCGGCCACGACCTCACCCAGACCCCGGTCGTGGTCGAACGCCGCCACCCGTCCGGTCAGCAGCTCGACCGGCGGGCGCACGTCAGTGGACGATCTTGCTGATCGGGATCTCGAGCAGATCGGTCGCACCCGCGTCGCACAGCGCCGGGATGATGCGGTTGATCCGGGACTTCTCCACCACGCTCTCGACCGCGAACCCGCCGCTCGCGAGCTGAGAGACCGTGGGCGACTTGGCCGATGGGAGCACCGACAACACGGCGTCGTACTGCTCGGCCGAGACGTTCAGCTTGAGCAGCACCTTGCCCCTCGCCTCGAGCGAACCGTTGAGCAACGTCATCAGCTGATCCATGGCGTGACGCTTCTCGGGATCGGCGTGGCTGGCGGGGTTGGCCACCACCTCGGTCCAGCTGGTGAGGATCGTGTCGATCACCCGGAGCCCGGCGGCGCGCAGCGCTCGGCCCGTCTCGGTGATGTCGACCACGCAGTCGGCGATGTCGGGGATCTTCGCCTCACTGGCGCCGTACGAGAGTCGTACGTCGGCGTCGATGCCCTTGGAGGCGAAGTAGCGCTGGGTGAGCGCCGGGTACTCCGACGAGACGCGCACACCCGACGGCAGATCCTCGACCTTGTCGTAGCCGGAGTCACCGCCCACGGCCACCACGACCCGCACGGGATTGCTCGTGGCCTTCGAGTACTTGAGCTCGCCGAGGCTGACGACCTCGCTGGCGGTCTCCTCGACCCAGTCGCGACCGGTGATGCCGAGGTCGAACAGCCCCTCGGCCACGTACACCGGGATCTCCTGGGGTCGCAGGATGCGGACCTCGGCCACCCGTGGGTCGTCGATCGACGCCTTGTAGTCGACGCCCGACGACCGCACGACGTTCAGGTCGGCGGCCTCGAACAGTTCCATGGTCGCCCGTTCGAGCGATCCTTTCGGCAACACGATGCGCAACACCGTGGCGAGGCTACCGAGACCCTCCCCCGACCCGGCGAGTACGTTTGGGCTGCAGTTCGAGTCACCCGTGACTCCAGCTGCAGCCCAGACCCGGGGTCAGTGGGCCGTGGGGGTGTCGGCGAGGAGGCGCAGCGCGTGGGGCAGCACGTCGAGGATGGCGTCGAGTTGCTCGATACAGCCCTTCGGCGACCCCGGTGTGTTGCAGATCACCACCGACCCGCGGATGCCCACCACTCCGCGCGACAGACGACCGAGCGGGTTGACCAGACGCATGGCCTCGGCCAGGCCGGGCGCCTCGCGTTCCATGACCCGTCGGGTGCCCTCCGGGGTCTGATCACGGGGAGCGAAGCCGGTTCCACCGGTCGAGACGATCACACCGGCGAACCCGTCACACATCTCGGTGAGCACATCGGCCACCAGATCGGCACCGTCAGCGGTGACACGGTGCTCGACCACGTCGAAGCCCACACCGTCGAGCCGCTCGACCAGGGCCCGGCCGCTGGCGTCGTCGCGGGTCCCGTGCACCACGCCGTCGCTCACGGTCAGTACCTTGGCGGCGAGCCCGACGGCGGGCCGGTCGTCGTCGCTCATCCGATGCCCCTCACGATCGACGACGGTACCGGAGCAGCACCATGCCGTCGGTATCGGCATCGTGGGGCAACACCCGCCATCCCGATCCGTACCGACGCCACGTACCGGCGGGCGGCTCCGACGAGTCGACGTCGAACCCGTCGGGAACGGAGTGGTCGATCGACTCGGCCGCCGTCAGCGTGCAGACGCTGTAGACCAGCCGACCACCGGGGCGCACGAGTGGTGCCGCAGCGCTGATCAGCTCGGCCTGGAGCACGGCCAGCTCCGTGACGTCGTCGGCCGAGATGCGCCACCGGGCGTCGGGTCGACGGCGCAGCGCTCCCAGCCCGGAGCAGGGCGCGTCGATCAGCACCGCGTCGAACCGATCGGCGGCGAACGGGGGATGTCGTCCGTCGGCCACGACGACACCGACGAACGAACCGAGCCGGGCGACGTTCTCGGCCACGAGTCGACATCGCGAGGGCCGGACGTCGGCGGCCACCACGAACGCGCCGTCGGTCGCCATCGCGGTGGCCTTCCCGCCCGGGGCCGCGCAGAGGTCGAGCACGCGTTCACCCGGTCGCGCCTCGACCGCAGCGGCCACCCACTGCGACGACAGGTCCTGCACGTAGCCGTCGGCGCGTTCGCTGACCGGTGGCGCCTCGTTCATACGCTCGAGCGCGAGACGGGCATCGAGCTCGCCCAGCTCGCTCACGAACCGCTCGTGGATCCAGTCGGGCACGCTGAGCCGGGCAGCCTCCGACGGCCACTCGGGTTGCGAGGCAGCCACCTTGCGGAGCACGGCGTTGACGAAGCCGCGAACGCGCTTGGGGGCGAGCGCCACGGTCTCGCCGACCGCCGCGTGCGGGGCCACGCCGGCGAACACGAGCTGATACGCCCCGAGTCGGAGCAGCGTGCGGGTGGCATCGTCGGGCGGGGTGAGCACGAAGCGGTCGACCGTCGCGTCACACGCACGCCGCATCCGTGTGGTGCCGTAGACGAGATCGGTCACGAACCGTCGATCGGCGCTCGACAGGCGATCGCCGGCCAACGCCGCCGGCACGACGATGTTCGCGTACGCACCCTGGGACTCGATGCGGCGGAGCGCGTCGTAGGCGACCTTGCGGGCCGAGTCGGTGCTCGTGACGCCGACGGGACCTGAGCTCATTCGAACCACTCTCCCGGCGCCGGACGGGCGCCGTTCATCCACGCGTCGAACGCCATGGCCGGTTTGCCCTCGGGGCGCACCTCGGCCGGCACGTAGCGCTCGCCGTGATCGCAACCATCGTCTCCGCTGGGCTCGATCGCACCCGACAGCACCTTCACCCGTCGGCCGCGGAACGTGGTCCACGCTCCACCCACCCGGACGAGTCGATCGATCTCGACCGCCGGACGCGTCCAGTCGATCCGCAGCTCGTCGGCCCGGATCTTGGCCGCGTAGGTGGGCGTGCCCTGTTGGGGTTCGGGCTCGCCGAGCCCCTCGGCCAGCCGGTCGACCAGCAGATGGGTGCCAGCGTCGACCAGCGTCGAGCGGAGCTCGTCGGCGGTGGCCGACCCGATCGGCACGTCCACCCGGGCATACACACCACCCGTGTCGAGTCCTTCCTCGACCGCCATCAGGCACACACCGGTCACCTCGTCGCCGGCCAGGATGGCCCGCTCGATGGGCGCTGCGCCCCGCCAGCGCGGCAGCAACGACACGTGGAGGTTCACCATCGGGATGACCTCGAGCACGTTCGGGCGGATGATCTGGCCGAACGCGACCACCACGCCGAGTTCGATCGGCTCGGCGGACGAGATCGGGAGGAGCTCGTCGACGTCGTGGAGCACCTTCACCCCGAGACGCTCGGCGGCCACCTTCACCGGGCTGGGAGAGGTCTCACGACCTCGACCGCGACGGGTGTCAGGTCGCGTCACCACGGCGGCGATCTCGTGACCAGCTGCAGCCAATGCCTCGAGCGGCGGCACCGACATGGCCGGTGTGCCGAGGTAGGCGAGCCTCACGTGAGACGCAGTCGGCGCCGACGTGGTTCGGCCGCCGGCGGGGCGTCCTGCAGACGGCGGAACTCCGTCATCGCTTCCTTGCGTTGCTCAGGTGTCATCCGGTCGAACATCAAGACGCCGTGGAGGTGGTCGAGCTCGTGCTGGAACAGGCGCGCCTCGAGCTCGTCGGCCTCGATCTCGACGGTGTTGCCGTCGAGATCGATCCCCCGCATGAGCACCTGCTTCGGGCGCAGCATCTCGACGTACAGGTCGGGGATCGAGAGGCAACCTTCGTCGTAGACCCATTCACCACTCGACTCGACGATCTCGGGGTTGAACACCACCATCGGCTTGGCGTCCTCGAGCTCCCAGACGAAGACCTGTTTCTGCACCCCGATCTGCGGGGCGGCCAGCGCGATGCCGTTCTGGCTCTCGTACAGCGTGTCGAACATCTCGTCGACCAGGCGGGCCACCTTGCCGTCGATGTCGGTGACGGGTGCCGCCTTCGACTTGAGGACGGGGTCACCGAAGGTACGGATCCGATACGCCATCCTGGCAGGCTACCGACTGCTCCGGACGTCGCCGCGCGACCGGGATTCGCCGTCAAGATCATCACAAGGTGCTGATCTTGACCTCACCTTGACGATCGGTCGCCCATGTCGCACTACTTCGATCACGAGCCCGCCGGCCCCTCCGATGAGCGATCGGTGGAGGTCACGCTGCCCGATCTCTCGTTCACCATGACCACCGATCGTGGCGTGTTCAGCCACGGACGTCTCGACACCGGGACGAGTCTGCTGCTGCGCACCGCACCACCGCTTCCCGCCACCGGCGATCTGCTCGATCTCGGGTGCGGCGCCGGGCCGATCGCGCTGACGATGGCACACCGCTCTCCCGGCGCCACCGTGCACGCCGTCGACGTGAACGCGAGGGCACGCGAGCTGTGCCGACGGAACGCCGCTGCGCTGGGACTCGCCAACGTGCTGGTCTCGGCGCCCGACGACGTCGATCCCGATCTGCAGTTCGCAGCGATCTGGTCGAATCCACCGATCCGGGTCGGCAAACCCGCCCTGCACCAACTGCTCGGGACCTGGTTGGGGCGACTGGCCCCCGATGGGTCGGCCGTACTGGTCATCCAGCGTCACCTCGGTGCGGACTCACTGCAACGCTGGCTGACCGATCAGGGGTACCGGACCGAGCGGAGCGCGTCGCGTGCCGGATTCCGGGTCCTGTCGATTACCACGTTCGGTGGCAGCCAACCCACTGAGCGCTGACCGCATGGAACACGTTCAGCACCTCGACGACCGCGCTGCGTCGATCGAGTGGCCCGTGAGCTGCCGGTTCACCCATGCGCGCGTTGTGTCAACTTGCACCCGTCGGAAATATACGTAGAGTGAGATTCCTCGGGACGCCACGGCGGAGTCCCAAGGCACCGACAGGAGCATCATGCAACGCCCTTCACTCTCCCATCCCCGATCGAACGCGCAGCATCGCACGACCAGGACCGCGATCCGAACGCTCTCCGCAGCACTGCTGATCGGAGGGATCGGGCTCGTCGCAGCAGCTCCAGCCGGCGCCACCAACCCGGCCGCCGACAACAAGGTCGAGACCCACTGCACAACGGGGATCAAGATCGAGCCCCTCTCGGGCAAGACCTTCACCGTCCCCGCACCCCCGACCGGCTACGAGTGGACGGGCAAGGTCGTCCTGAACGGTGGGCCTCCCGGAGAGGCTCGCACCCAGACGTTCAGGGGCACGTCCACCGGACACTCCGTCACGTTCGACAGCCGGCACGACATCAGCAACGCGATCCTGTGCACCACGCGCCTCCAGCATCCCGGGCCGCAGCAAGCGACACCTCGGTTCGTCCACACCCCTCCGACCTGTGATGCTGCCGGCACGCTCGTGCTCACCGGAGGTGAAGGCTACGCCTGGGTCGACAACGGGAACGGCACCTACACCGCCGTCGCCCGGGCTGGCCACGTGCTCGTGGACGACCCCTCCCCGATCGGCCCGTTCTCGCTCGACCAGATGACCGGTGAGGAGTGCGAGACGACCGAGACGCCGGAGACTCCCGAGACACCGGAGACACCCGAGACGCCGGAGACTCCTGAGACGCCGGAGACACCCGAGACGCCGGAGACACCCGTGACGCCGGAGACCCCTCAGACACCGGAGACCCCGGACACGCCCGAGACCCGGAGCGAAGAGGTGGCGGCGTTCACGCCGGTCGCTCCCGGTCCGCTCACTCCTCCGACGGCAGTGACCCCGGCACCCGAGGCACCCGCCCAGGCAGTCGAGGCACCCGCCCCGGTACCAGCGGCGCCCACGCCGGCTCCGACCGTCGACCCGGTCCAGGCCCCGCTGCCGTCCACCGGCTCCACCAGTGGCGTGCTGGCCGCACTGGCCGCACTGCTCGTGATGAGCGGGCTCGGGTTGCGCCGGTTCGCTGGGTCCAGCACTTCCGGACCCAGCATCGGCTGATCGTCAGGTCCCTCCGGTCGGTCCGCCGTCCGGCCGGAGGTCACACTCTCGGCGGGTCCACGGCCACCCGGAGACGGGAGCCGGAAGGACGCACACCAGCTCGGAGCGCCGCTCCGAGCTGGTTCGCGTGGGGGGCCCGGACCACGAAGCGATCGGGTCCCCCGCCCACCTCCACCCCGGTCACGGTGTCGAGGAACTCCGCCGCTCCGGTACCCGCCACCTCGGCCAACGCTCCGTACGGCGGGAACCCGAGCAGCTGACGCCGCTCCCGCTCCGACGCCACCAGTCGGCCCGGATCACCGAGCACGGCCGCACGGATCACCTCGTGATCGGGGGTGAAGGTCTGGAGCACGAGCCGCCCGCCCCGCGTGCGCGGGCCCACGATCGCAGCTGCCCGGGCGAGCAGCACCAGCGCGTGCTCGGCGGCCCGGTAGCGGGGTGCGAAGAGCTCGGCATCGAGGTCGAGGAACGCCACCACGTGGGCCGATCCCACACGGTGGAGCACGGCCTCGGTCCCGATGAACACGTCGGCCGAGCCGTCGTCACCGGTCGGCGCTGCGCCCGTGATCGCGACGACCGGCCTTCCGGCCGCCGCCTCGAGTTCCTCGCGGAGCCTGGTGACACCCGGACGCAGGTTGGCGAACGAGGAGCTGCGGCACTCGAGACACGCGAGCGGCCGGGCGAGATCGCAGCGGGGGCAGACCAGCAGGTCCTGATCGGACTGGGCGACCGCGGCATCGCACCGCTCGCAGCGGGCGAGCGCACGGCACGAGCGACAGGCCAGGAGACGGGCGCGGCCCGTCGTGTTCGACACGCAGACGACTCGACGATCGTGATCGCGGAGATGGGTCACCAGTTCGGAGGTGATCAGCGACCTCTTCCACGGCACCTCGCCGGTGCGGTCGATCACATCGACGATCGGCCATCCCCGTCGCTCACGGTCCGCGGGTGGATGGCGGAGCGGGCCGAGTTCGAGCGCGTGCAGCGTCGGGACGGGCGACACCAGCAACCACGAAGCCCCGGCCCGTCGACAACGCTCGACCACCACGTCACGCGCGTGCCATGTCGGACTGGCTTCCTCCTGCAGCGCCTCGTCGTGCTCGTGGAGCACCACCGCAGCGGCCAAACCCGGGCACGGCGCCCAGGCGGCGGATCGGGTACCCACCACCACATCGACACCGCCGGCTGCCGCTGCCCACTCGTCAGGTACGAGCGCCACGGTGGGACCGGCCCGTCGCAGTCGTGCGGCCAGGAGACGGGCGGTGTCGAGCTCGGGCACGACCACCAACGTGGGGCCGAGTGCGATGGCCGAGAGCACGGCTGGCAGCGGGTCGGATGACGGGGGCAGACGGAGCACCCCTCCTCCGGCCGATCCGGTCAGGAGCTCGGTGGCCGCGGGCGAACGGGGCTGAGGGCGTGCCCCCGACCGGCGTGCAGCCGGCAGCGTCGGAACAGCACGTTCCGGCGACGCCGTCACGAGGAAGTGCCGGCGGCGACCCGCCCACCGCAGCGCCGCCCACTCGGCGAGCTCGATCAGATCGGCCGCGGGGCCCCTCCCCGTGACCTTCGTGATCTCCTTGAGGGGGATCGCGTCGGTGTCGGGGTCGACGGGATCGATCGCGAGCACCCATCCGGCCACCCTGCGACCGTGCAATGGCGCCCGAACGATCGAGCCGACGGCGATGTGCTGCCGGAGACCTCCGGGAACCAGGTAATCGAAGTGCTTGTCGAGTCCGGTGACGTTCGGGAGGACCCGGACGACGGTCACACGCCGACGGCCGCCTTGAAGTCGTCGAGGCGACCGAGGTCCTCCCACGGGTACCCGGCGCGTCCGAAGTGTCCGTAAGCGGCGGTGTACCGGTAGATGGGGCGCTTGAGGTCGAGGTCGCGCACGATCGCTCCCGGGCGGAGGTCGAACACCTCACGCACCGCCGAGACGATGGTCTCGTCGGGCACCGTGTTCGTCCCGAAGGTCTCGACCAGGATGCTCACCGGATGGGCCATGCCGATGGCGTACGCCACCTGTACCTCACAGCGACGAGCGGCGCCGCTGGCCACGACGTGCTTGGCCACCCAGCGAGCGGCGTAGGTGGCCGAACGATCGACCTTGCTCGGATCCTTCCCGCTGAAGGCACCGCCACCGTGACGACCCATGCCACCGTAGGTGTCGACGATGATCTTGCGACCCGTCAAGCCGCAGTCGGCGAAGGGTCCACCGCGCACGAACACGCCGGTGGGGTTGACGAAGATGTCGGGGTCGTCGTCGCGGAACTGCTCGGGCACGATCGGGTTGATGACCTGCTCGATGAGGTCGGGCCGGATCACGCTGTCGCGGTCGACGCCTTCTTGGTGCTGGGTGCTGATGAGCACTGCCTTCAGCGCGATCGGGCGACCGTCCTCGTACTCGTAGGTGACCTGGGTCTTGCCGTCGGGACGCAGGTACGGGAGCTGCCCCGATTTGCGGACCTCGGCCAGGCGCTCGGCGAGACGGTGGGCGGTCCAGATCGGCAATGGCATCAGATCGGGGGTGTCGTCGCACGCGAACCCGAACATCATCCCCTGGTCGCCGGCACCCTGGGCGTTGATCTGGTCCTCGCCGGCACTGCCGCCGCGCAGCTCCTCGCTGGTGTCGACGCCCTGGGCGATATCGGGGCTCTGCTCGTCGATCGTGACGATCACCCCGCAGGTGTTGCCGTCGAACCCGTAGAGCGCGTTGTCGTACCCGATCTCCTTGATCGTCTCACGGGCGATCCGAGGGATGTCGACGTACGCATCGGTGGTGATCTCGCCGGCCACCACACACAGGCCCGTGGTCAACAGCGTCTCGCACGCCACCCGACCGGCCGGATCGTCGGTGAGGATCGCGTCGAGCACGGCGTCGCTCACCTGATCGGCCATCTTGTCGGGGTGGCCTTCGGTGACACTTTCCGATGTGAACGTCCAACGGGGCACGGGTTCTCCAGTCAAGGGGTCGGTTCGGGGTCGATGGCGGACGTCGGACCCGGGGACGAAGTGGTGGCGGAGCGCAGGCCCACCACCGTGTCGATCACCGCGTCTGCGATGTCGTCCTTCCTCCGGAGTCCGACGGATCGGGGTTCGGCCCCCGGCTGCAGCAGCGTAACGGCATTGGTGTCGTGCTGGAAGCCCACACCGGGCGCGCCGACGTCGTTGGCGACGATGAGGTCGAGCTTCTTGGCCGCCAACTTGCGGGCTGCGTTGTCGAGGAGATCATCGGTCTCGGCGGCGAACCCCACCAGGATCTGTCCGGCGGGCTTGGCGTCACCGAGTCCGGCGAGGATGTCGGGTGTGGGTTCGAGCACGATGTCGGGCGCACCATCCGCCTTCTTCAGCTTGCGGTCGGCCACGACCTTCGGCCGGAAGTCGGCCACCGCAGCCGCCATCACGATCACGTCGGCGGCCGGCGCGCACGCCTGCATCGCTTCTTGCATCTGCGCCGCCGTCTCGACCTCGACCACCTCGATGTCGTGGAGTCCAGGAGCGCCGACGGTGGTGACCAGCGTGACCCGGGCGCCTCGCGCCGCCGCCGCGCGCGCGATGGCGATGCCCTGCTTACCGGAGCTGCGGTTCGCGATCACCCGCACGGCATCGATGGGTTCGCGGGTGCCGCCGGCAGTCACCACGACCCGGGTGCCGTCGAGATCTCGTGGCGTGAACAGCCGTTCGACGGCCTGCACGATGCGGTCGGGTGCGGCGAGTCTGCCGGCACCGACGTCTCCCCCGGCCAGACGTCCTTGCTCGGGATCGACCACGTGCACGCCACGTCGGCGCAGTGTGGTGATGTTGTCGACCACGGCGGGGTGCTCCCACATCTCGGTGTGCATCGCCGGACACACCATGACCGGTGCCCTGGTGGCGAGCAGCGTGTTGGTGAGGAGGTCGGTGGAGAGACCGGTGGCGTAGGCCGAGATCACCCGCGCCGTGGCGGGGGCCACCAGGATGAGGTCGGCAGACTGTCCGAGACGGGTGTGCGGGATGGGCTCGGTAGCGTTCCAGAGGTCGGTCTGCACCGGCTCACTCGCCAACGCGCTCAGGGTGGTACGACCGAGGAAGTGCTCGGCACCAGCGGTCATCACGGGCACCACGTGCGCCCCGGCGTCGACCAGACGGCGGCAGATCTCGACGGCCTTGTACGCCGCGATGCCACCGCTCACGCCGAGCACGATGCGCTTGCCGGTCAGCACCATCGTGACATCCGTCTGGTGGGTCCGGTCGGTGGGTCGAGAATGCTCAGGCCTCGTCGGCCGGGCTCTCGGGGAGGAGCAGGTCGGCGTCGGCATCGGCCGCCGAGACCGGCTCGACGGGCTCCGCCCACACGATCTTGTCGGCGGAGATCTCCTCGAACGCGATGCTGATCGGCTTGCGTGCCATCGACGAGACCTGCGGCGGCACCATGTGGCCGAGGCCGTCACCCAGTTGCCCGAAGTACGAGTTGATGTTGCGAGCGCGGCGCGCGGCGAGCGTCACGAGACTGAACTTCGAGTCGACTCGCGACAGCAGCTCCTCGATCGGCGGGTTCATCATCGTGTCGTGGGACAGTGGCATGGGTGGATCCTCTGTGGTTCGGTGTACCGGAGGCCGCGGAACGACCAGCGTGTGAGTCTACCGGGCCCGCTCGGCCGAGATGATGGTCATCATCTCGTCGATGGTCTGCTCGAGATCGTCGTTGATCACCAGGTGATCGGCCAGCGACCGCCCGATGGGCTCTTCGAGCTCGGCCTTCTTGAGGCGGGCGAGCACCTTGTCACCAGGGTCGCCACGCTCGCGCAGACGCCGTTCCTGCTCGGCGCGCGACGGGGGCAGCACGAAGATGAGCACGGCCTCGGGGAACTGCCGCTTGACCTGCTGGGCACCGTCGACCTCGATCTCGAGCACGACATCACGACCATCGGCGTTGCCCGTGGGGTCGGGAACCGGTGTGCCGTAGTAGTTGCCGAGGAACTCGGTCCACTCGAGGAACCCGCCACTCGCGATCTTCGCCTCGAAGCGATCAGGGGTCGTGAAGACGTACGCGTCGTCGGGTTCACCGGGGCGCTGCCTGCGGGTGGTCCAGGATCGGCTCAGCCAGAGCCCGGGATCGCGCTGGACCAGTGCATTGACGATCGTTCCCTTGCCCACGCCCCCGGGGCCGGAGACGACGATGATCAAGGGGTCACGAGCCGAGTTGCTCGAGGAGCGCGGCGCGCTGCTGCCCGCCGAGCCCCTGCACCCGCCGGTTGTCGGCGATGCCGATCTCGTCCATCACCTTGCGAGCCTTGACCTTGCCGACGCCCGGGAGGGACTCGAGCAGCGACACGACCTTGAGTTTGGCGACGTTCGGGTCGTCAGAGCCGAGCGCCTCGGCCAACGACATCGAGCCCATCTTGAGACGGCCCTTGATGTCGGCACGAGCGGCACGGGCCTCGGCGGCCTTGGCCAGCGCCGCTTGGCGCTGCTCCGGCGTCAACGGTGGAGGAGTTGCCATGACGTCACGCTAGCGGCTGAAGATCGGCGAACCGGGTGATCCCTCGTCCGGCGGCCCATGTCACGAGCTCGCGCAGCACCCTGGCCGGCGCCGATGGCTCGGCGAACGTGGCCGTCCCGACCTGCACGGCCGCCGCACCCACCAGCATCAGCTCGGCGGCGTCCCAGCCCGACGCCACACCGCCCACGCCGACGATCGGGAGGTCGGGCAGGGCGGTGTGCACGTCGTGCACCGCACGCACCGCAACCGGGTGGATCGCCCGTCCCGACAGCCCTCCCCCGCCGTTGCCGAGTGCCGGCTTCATCGTGTCGGGATCGAGCACGAGGCCGAGCAAGGTGTTGACCAACGTGACGGCCTCGGCTCCGGCGGCGTGCGTGGCCGCCGCGACGTCGACGATGCGGTCGGTGTTGGGGCTGAGCTTGGCCCATCGCGGTCGGCCACACCCGGCGGTCGCCCGCACGACCTCGGCCGAGAGATCGACGTCGTGCGCGAAGATCGACCCCCGCCCCTCGAGGTTGGGACACGACAGGTTGATCTCGACGGCCACCACCTCGGGCGGAGCGTCGGCCAGCAGATCGGCCGCGGCGCGGTACTCCTCGACCGTGCGGCCCCAGATGCTCGCCACCACCGTGGCCCCGATGTCGAGCAGCTGCGGGAGTCCGTCGTGGCGCCATGCCGCCACGCCCGGCCCCTGGAGTCCCACTGCGTTCAACATGCCCTGCGGGGTGGGGTGCAACCGAGGAGCCGGGTTCCCGGGCCACTCGAACGCCGCCAGCGACTTGACGACCACGGCACCGAGCGCCGACAGGTCGAGCAGACGACCCAGCTCGCTGCCGTACCCGGCGGTGCCCGAGGCGGTCATGATCGGGTTGGCGAGCTCGACCGAGCCGATGCGCACCCGCTGGTCGAGCATCTCGTGGTCGGCGGCAGGGGTCTCAGATCGGGGCACGTCGGTGGTACTCCTGGAGCGATCTGACCTCGAGCCCATCGGCGGGCCGTTCGGCCATGCCCTGCGCCGCGGCCAGGGCGGCGTCGATGGTGGTGACACAGCTGACCCGGTGCAGGCTGGCCGCCTTGCGGATCTGCTCGCCGTCGGTGCGGCCTCCGAGACCGCGAGGGGTGTTGACCACGAAGCTGATACGACCGTCGGCGATCAGGTCCACCGCGGTGATGTCGGCGTCGTCCTGCACCTTGCCGACCACCTGGTCGACGGGCTGACCGAACGCCGCCAGGTAGGCGGCGGTGCCCTCGGTGGCCGCGATGCCCATCCCGAGCGCCCGCAGGCGCGTCGCGACCACGAGCCCGGCGGGCTTGTCGGGGTCGGCGAGGGAGAGGAACACCGTGCCGCCGCTGGGGAGCACCGTGCCAGCGGAGAGTTCGGCCTTGTGGAAGGCACGCCCGAAGGTGGTGTCGATCCCCATGACCTCACCGGTCGAGCGCATCTCCGGGCCGAGCGCCGGGTCGACCTCGGGGAACCGGTTGAAGGGCATGACCGCTTCCTTGACCGACACGTGACCACCGACCGGGTCACGCAGCAGACCCTCGTCGCGCAGCTCGGCGAGCGAGGCACCGAGCATGACCCGCGTGGCGACCTTCGCGAGCGGGACACCGGTCGCCTTCGCCACGAACGGCACCGTGCGACTGGCTCGCGGGTTGGCCTCGATCACGTAGACCGTGCTGCCCACCACGGCGTACTGCACGTTGATGAGCCCTCGGACGTCGAGGCGGCCGGCGATGGCCCGGGTGTAGGCCTCGAGCACCTCGACCACCCAACCCGGCAGCGTCTGGGGTGGGATCGCGCACGCCGAGTCGCCCGAGTGCACACCGGCCTCCTCCACGTGTTCCATCACCCCACCGATGAGCACCTCGCCGGTGTGGTCACGCACGGCGTCCACGTCCACCTCGGTGGCATCGGCCAGGAACCTGTCGATCAGCACCGGTCGGGATGCGGAGAGTCCGCCCTCCTTCCCGAGGCTGCCCGAGAGGGCGAGCTCGTCGAGGGCACGGGCGAGGTGGTTGCGATCGTGCACGATCTGCATCGCCCGCCCGCCGAGCACGTAGCTCGGACGTACCAGCACCGGGAACCCGATCTCGTCGGTGATGGCGAGCGCCTGTTCGAGGTCGACCGCCGTCCCGCCCGGGGGCTGAGGGATCCGGAGCTCGTCGCACAGCAGGTTCCACAGCTCTCGGTCCTCGGCGGCATCGATCGACGTCGGCGAGGTCCCGGCGATCAACCCGACGGGGATCTCACCTGCCAGCTTGAGCGGGGTCTGGCCGCCGAGCGACACGATCACGTGCGCCGGCTGCTCGGCATCGATCACGTTGAGCACGTCTTCGCGGGTGAGTGGTTCGAAGTACAGCCGATCGCTCGTGTCGTAGTCGGTCGACACGGTCTCGGGGTTGCAGTTGACCATGATCGTCTCGTAGCCGGCCTCGCGGAGGGCGAAGCTGGCGTGCACGCAGCAGTAGTCGAACTCGATGCCCTGCCCGATGCGGTTGGGACCCGAGCCGAGGATCACGACCTTGGTGGCATCGGAGGCTCGGACCTCGTCGGTGTCCTCGTAGGTCGAGTAGTGGTAGGGCGTCTCGGCGTCGAACTCGGCGGAACAGGTGTCGACGGTCTTGTACGTGGGGCGCACCCCGGCGGCCAGACGGGCCGCGCGCACGTCCTGCTCGGTCACGTCCCAGATGTGTGCGAGCTGCGCGTCGGCGAACCCGAGGCGCTTGGCGCGACGCCAGGCACGGGTGTCCATGGCACCGAAACCGATCTCGTCGAGCGCCGCCCGCTCTTCGGTGATCATCGACATCTGGTCGAGGAACCACGGGTCGATGCGGCAGGCCTCGTGGATGCGCTCGATGGTGACACCACGGTGCAGGAGCTCGCCCACCTGGAAGATCCGCTCGGGTGTGGGGATCGCGATGGCCGCCAGCAGGTCGTCGTCGGACAGCGCGTCGTAGCCGGCCTCCGCCGGATCTGCGTTGAGACCCATTCGTCCCTGTTCGAGCGAACGGAGTCCCTTCTGGAGACTCTCGGGGAACGTGCGCCCGATCGACATCGCCTCGCCCACCGACTGCATCTGTGTCCCGAGCACCCCCGATGTGCCGGGCAGCTTCTCGAAGGCCCATCGTGGGATCTTGGTGACCACGTAGTCGATCACCGGCTCGAAGCTGGCCGGGGTCGACCGCACCGTGCCGTCGTCGGCCACGGTGGTGGTGATGTCGTTCGGGATCTCGTCGAGGGTGTATCCCACCGCGAGCTTGGCGGCGATCTTGGCGATCGGGAAGCCGGTGGCCTTCGACGCCAACGCCGAGGATCGCGACACGCGCGGGTTCATCTCGATGACCACCTGGCGACCCGTCTCGGGGTCGACGGCGAACTGCACGTTCGATCCACCCGTCTCCACGCCGACCCGCCGGATACACGCGATGGCCGAGTCACGCATCTCCTGGTACTCGACGTCGGTGAGGGTCTGGATCGGCGCCACGGTGATCGAATCACCGGTGTGGACACCCATCGGGTCGACGTTCTCGATACCGCAGATGATCACGACGTTGTCGGCGCGGTCGCGCATGACCTCGAGTTCGTATTCCTTCCAGCCGGCGATCGACTCCTCGACGAGGATCTCGCTGATCGGGCTGGCCTCGAGCCCGGCCTTCGCGAGGCGTTCGAACTCCTCGGTCGTCGAGGCGATGCCGGTGCCGCGCCCACCGAGGATGTAGGCCGGGCGGATGATGATCGGCAACCCGAGCTCGGCCACCACCTTGCGGGCACCCTCCATGTCGTGGGCGGTGCCGGACAGCGGTACGTCGAGACCGATCTCGATCATGGCCACCTTGAACTGCTCGCGGTCCTCGGCCGTGGCGATGGCCTCGGCGTTGGCGCCGATCATCTCGGGGGTGCCCGGTACGCCGATGAGACCGCGCTCGAAGAGCTCCATCGCGAGGTTGAGCGCGGTCTGTCCGCCCAGGGTGGGCAGCACGGCGTCGGGCTGCTCGCGCTCGATGATCGAGGCCACGACCTCCCAGGTGAGCGGCTCGACGTAGGTGGCGTCGGCGAAGTCCGGGTCGGTCATGATCGTGGCCGGGTTCGAGTTGGCGAGGATCACCCGGAAGCCCTCCTCGCGCAGCACGCGACAGGCCTGCGTTCCCGAGTAGTCGAACTCGCACGCCTGGCCGATCACGATCGGCCCCGAGCCGATGATGAGGATCGAGTTGATGTCGGTGCGCTTCGGCATCAGCGTCCCGCCCCGCTCGTGGCACCCATGGAGGCGCCGGCGTCCATGTACCGGGCGAACTGGGCGAACAGGTACGTGCTGTCGTGCGGGCCGGGACCCGCCTCTGGGTGGTGTTGCACGCTGAAGGCCCGCTCCCCCGTCACCTGGAGGCCCTGACACACACCGTCGTTCAGATTGACGTGGGTCATGGTGGCGCGGTCGCCGAGCGAGTCAGGATCGACGGCGAAGTTGTGGTTCTGGCTGGTGATCTCGATCGTCTCCGTCAACAGGTTCTTCACGGGATGGTTACCGCCGTGGTGACCGAACGGCAGCTTCACGGTGCTGGCGCCGAGCGCCAGGCCGAGCACTTGGTGACCGAGGCAGATGCCGAACACCGGCACCTGGCCGATCAGGTCGGCGACGGCGTCGACCGCGTAGGGCACCATCGCCGGGTCGCCCGGGCCGTTCGAGAGGAACACACCGTGCGGTTCGCGTGCGAGCACCTCGGGGGCGGAGGTCGATGCGGGCACCACTTCGACCGTGCCGAGCGTGGCCAGGTGACGCAGGATGGTGCGCTTGATGCCGAAGTCGTACGCCACGATGAGCCGGTCAGGAGCCCCCTCGGCGGCCGCGACGGTGTAGGGCTCGTCGGTGGTGACGGTGGCGACCAGGTCGATCCCGGCGGTGCCGGGTTCGGCCCGCGCCGCGGCCAGCAGATCCGCCTCCGGCGCTGTACCGAAGGCACCGGGCATCGACCCGGTGTCGCGGATCAGGCGAGTGAGCCGGCGGGTGTCGATCGCCCCGATACCGGGGATGCCGGTGGAGCGCAGCATCTCGTCGAGACCGCCCTCGGCACGGTGGTTGCTGTGTCGACGGGCCATCGATCGCACGATCACACCCCGGCAGAAGGGCCGGCGGGACTCGTGATCGGTCGGGTTCACGCCGTAGTTGCCGATGTGCGGTGTGGTGAAGGTGATGATCTGCCCGGCGTAGCTCGGGTCGGTGATCACCTCCTGGTATCCCGAGAGCACCGTGTTGAACACGATCTCACCGGTGGCGATCCCCCTCGGCGGGGTGGCCCCGAGCATCTCGCCCTCGAACACGCTCCCGTCGGCCAGTACCAACACCCCGTCGATGATGCTCACGTCCACCCCACCGAACTGTCTGTGGTGAGGGTGCGGAACTGCAGCGATTTCGCAGACAGTTCGTCGGGGTTATGCATGTTCATACAGGACAATGTATCTCCATTCATCGTTGGGGGACCCCATCGAGCACGACCGGATCACCGAGGAACACCGTGTGACGCACCCGGCCACGCAGACGCTGGCCGACATAGGGCGTGTTCCGGCTCTTGCTCGCGAGTTGGGCGGGCACGACCTCCCACTCGACGTCGGGGTCGAACACCGTCAGATTGGCCGGTTCGCCCGTCGCGATCGGTCTGCCGTGCCGGTCGGCCACCCCGGCGATCGCCGCCGGCTTCCACGACAGGGCCGCCACCACGTCGGCCACCGGCATGTCGAGGCAGGCCAGCGACACGCCGAGCGCGGTCTCGAGACCGAGCATGCCGGGAGGCGCCTGGTCGAGCGGCAGCTCCTTGGTCTCGGGGGCGTGGGGGGCGTGATCGGTGGCGATGGCGTCGATCGTGCCGTCGGCCACGCCGGCGCGGATCGCTTCGATGTCGGCCATCGTGCGCAAGGGCGGGGTCACCTTGAAGATCGGGCTGTAGCCGCTCAGCTGCTCGTCGGTCAGGCTGAGATGGTGCGGTGTGGCCTCGGCGGTCACGGGCAGCCCGTCGGACTTCGCCGCCCGCACCATCGACACACTCCGTGCAGTCGACAGATGGAGGAAGTGCATCGACGCACCGGTGAGACGCACGAGTTCGATGTCGCGGTGCAGCATCAGCTCTTCGGCGATCGCCGGCCAACCGGGGAGCCCCAGCCGACTGCAGCACGATCCCTCGTGCATCACCGCGCCCTCGGTGAGCCTCGCCACCTCACAGTGCTGGGCGAGGGTGATCCCCAGACCGAGCGAGTACTCGAGGGCACGACGCATCAACAACGGGTCCTGCACACCGCTGCCGTCGTCGGTGAAGAGACGCACGCCGGCGTCGGCCAGTTCGGCGAACGGCGCCAGCTGCTCGCCGGCCCGGCCCACCGTGATGCAGCCCGATGGCAGCACCTCGCACAGCCCGGCCCGCTCGCCCTGCCGGCGCACGAAGTCGACCACGCTCACCGAGTCCTGGGCGGGGTCGGTGTTCGGCATGGCGACCACGGCGGTGAACCCCCCGAGCGCAGCAGCCCGGCTCCCGGTCTCGATGGTCTCGGCCTCCTCCTTGCCGGGCTCACGCAGGTGCACGTGGAGATCGACGAAGCCCGGGCTCACCACACACCCCGAGGCGTCGAGCACCCGCTCGCCGGTCAGCCCCTCCCCCACCTCGGTGATGAGTCCGCCCGATACGCGCACATCACCGACGCGTTCGCCGCTCTGGTCGATCAGGCGGCCGCCGGTGATGACCACGTCACCGCCACCGCCACCGCCACCGTCGCGGTGCTGTTCCGCTCGCGTGTTCATGACGTCTCCTCCTCGGGTCGTGGCTCGACCGGGGGTCGCGGACCCGACCCGAGCAGGTCGAACAACACCGCCATCCGCACGGCGATGCCGTTGGTGACCTGCTGGGTGATGACCGAACCCGGCAGCTCTGACGGATCGACCGCCATCTCGACGCCCCGGTTCATCGGACCCGGGTGCATCACGAGCGCGTGCTCACCGAGACGCCGGGCCCGAGCGGGGGTCAGGCCGAAACGGCTCGTGTACTCGCGCAACGATGGCACGAGCGCCTCACGCATCCGCTCGCGCTGCATGCGCAGCAGGTACAGCACGTCGATGTCGGCGATCACCTCGTCGAGGTCGTCCACCACCGTGACGTCGAGATCGTCGACGGCCGGCGGGAGCAACGTGCGTGGCGCCACGAGCGTGACGGCGGCGCCGAGGGCGGTGAACGCGGCGATGTCGCTGCGGGCCACCCGGCTGTGCTTGATGTCGCCCACGATCGCGATGTGCAACCCGTCGAACCCGTCGGAGCGACCGAGCGCGGTGCGGATGGTGAAGCAGTCGAGGAGGGCCTGCGTCGGGTGCTCGTGCCAACCGTCGCCGGCATTCACGACGCTGCCGCTCGTCCAGTCCGACACCTGCCAGGGCACACCGCTCGATCCGTGCCGGACCACGAACGCGTCCACACCCATGGCGCCGATGGTCTCGATCGTGTCGCGGAGGCTCTCACCCTTGTTGAGGCTGGAGCTGCCGACGGCGAAGGTCATCGTGTCGGCCGAGAGCCGCTTGGCGGCGGTCTCGAAGCTCAATCGGGTTCGGGTGGAGTCCTCGAAGAACACGTTGCAGACGGTCTTGCCGCGGAGCGCCGGCACCTTCGGGTTCGGTCGGCGGTTCACCTCGGCCATGTGCTCGGTGAGGTCGAGCAACCGGGAGAGGCCGTCGAGACCGAGCTCGTCGATCGAGCGGAGATGCTTCACGAGCTGCCACCCGACATGCCGGTACCGGAGATCGCGACACCGTCGATCGTGACCCGCACGTCTTCGTCGAGACTGGTCGGCAAATTCTTCCCGACGAAATCGGGGCGGATCGGCAGCTCGCGGTGACCGCGGTCGACCATCACTGCGAGCTGCACGGCTCGCGGACGGCCGTACTCGCCGATGGCGTCGAGCGCGGCGCGCACCGTGCGGCCGGTGAACAACACATCGTCCACGAGCACCACCACCGAGCCGTCGATGCCGTCGGGGATCTCGCTGACCGAACCCGGCGACACTGGACGGAGCCCGATGTCGTCACGGTGGAGCGACGCGTCGACCGAGCCGACGGGAACAGGATGCTCGATGCGGGCGATCTCGGCACCGAGCTGCTCGGCGAGCCATACGCCTCCACGCTGCAGGCCGACCAGCATCACGCCGTCGAGGCCCCGGTTGCGTTCGATGATCTCGTGCGCCATGCGGGTGGTGGCGCGGCGCACGTCGTCAGGCCCGAGGACCTGTTTGTCGTTCTTCATCTGGCTCCTCCGTGCGAGCCTCACAGGACTCGCTTCACGGTGAGACCGAATGTATCACGGCAACCGACGTTCACCGCCTCCGGGCCCGCTGGAGAAGATCTCGGTTCAGCGTTTCGTCGAGGCGTGATTCGGGCACAGGTTCTCCTCTGAAGTACGGCACCGTTCGGTGCCGATGACCGTGCCTCGTGCACAGAAGAGGAGCGACCTCATGGGTCTTTCGAAGAAGCATTTCCTCATCCCGGTCGCAGCCGCAGTCGGGATCAGCGCCGGCTTCATCACCAACGTGGTGGCAGACTCCGGTGCCCGCACCAGCCCGAGCGGCGAGCCCTCCGTGCCGCTCGTGAGCCATCTCAAGGGTGGCGTCGAACAGGTGGACGGCGGCGCTCCGAACGGGTTCGGATTCGCCCTGGTGAACGTCAGCCCGGCCACCAACGAGGTCTGCGCCGAGATCACCACCAAGAACATCGGCGCCTGGACGCTCGGCCACATCCACGTGGGTGGCGTCGGCGAAGCCGGCCCCGTCGTGGTCGACTTCGGCGTCCCCACTACCGGCACCGGCCCCGAGCTGACCGAGTGCGTGGTGGTCGATCCCGACGACTTCGACATCCAAGCGCTCGTCGACTCCCCGGCCGACTACTACGTGAACATCCACACGGCCGACTACCCGGCCGGTGCCGTTCGCGGTCAGCTGGTCCCTCGTTCGAGCGAGACCCAGTTCAACCCCGTGCCCGAGCGCGTGTACGACTCGCGCTCGCTCGAAGCCGGCAAGATGGTTGCTGACGAGACCCGCACGATCGACCTCGAGCTCCCGGTCGGCGTCCGCGCCGGCATCGTCACGGTCACGGTGACCGAGACCGAGGTCGGTGGCTTCCTGACCGTCTACGCAGCCGGCGAGCCGCTGCCCGAGTCGAGCACGGTCAACTGGACCCAGAGCGATACGGCTGTGGCCACCACCACATTCGCCGCTGTGGACGCCGACGGGATGATCTCGATCACCGCCGGCCAGAACGCCACGCACGTCATCGTCGACGT